>CAZHBL010000307.1:0-3051 GCA_964530105.1 uncultured Pirellulales bacterium
ATCATACCATGGCAAAATATGAATGTGTAGCATAATCTATGTACTGGTTAGTATAAGCGACATAACTTATTGGCTCCGCTAAGAGTTAAAGAGCGAAAATGATATTGGACAGTAAAATTAGACATATCAGATTCAAACTTTTGAGAAATCATTTGTGCCATCTCCTTTCTTGTGGATTCATCTACACTGCTCTCGAAACCATTTTCATTTCTTAGCAATTCTGTTAGTTCTTTTTCCAGGTTATCCATTTTGAAAACGTCCCACAATTTGCCTCAACTGGTTCAATGTGCGATGGAGCCTCGATTTCACTGTGCCTTCCGGCATGGCTAATATTTCTGCTATCTGGCAAATATCAAATCCCTCATGATACCGCAATTCAAGTAATGCCCGACGGTCAGGTGAGAGTTTTTTAATGGCTGCGCGGAGAGATTTGTCTTTTTCACATATGTTTGGCTTATTTTCCGGCTGACTTGGTGAATTCTCCGTAAGCCGGCTGTTCAACCGGGATTGCAATTGCTGCTTACGCAGCCAATCGGAGCACTTGTTATCCAGGATCCTAAAGGCCCATCCTGGAAAGACGTCCACGTCTTCGAGTTTCGACAAACCCTTGATAATTGCAAACCATGTTTCCTGGACAACTTCCCAGGCAGCCGATTCCGAGCGGGTCACCCGGTACGCATAGTGCCAAAGCCGTTTCTGCCATCTGCTGACAAGTTCGTCAAAAGCCGTTCTGTCGCCCTGTCGGCATTTGATTACAAGCAGCTCATCGTATATTTGGTTTCGGTTTTTTCGCATTGTTCTATATTATAAGTCGGGCGAACCTCAATAAACGTTCCATTTTTCACTTCATCCGGTTAACTGGTAGCTCATGCAAGCGATTTTTTCCACTCCTTCAGTCTATCTGTGGTTAAAGAACTTGCTATTCTGCCGCTACAACTTGGGTACATTAGGAGATAATTTGTAAACATCGCCGATAAACTCAATGATAAGTAAGGAAAAAAGAACTCTTGCCTTGAGAAGAGATGTTTGGCCTTCAAGGGGAGGGTAATTCCGTAGCGGCGTGGGGAAATAAAAGGTGTCCGGGGATGGGAAGGTTTCCGCCGTAAGGTGCCCTCCGTAAGGAGTCCCTGGGACTGTGGACCACCCATGCAGCTCGGGTCACATTATATTGACTAATTGCCCGGCCTATTTCGACTCATTTGCTGCCGGCATGACATGGTTCCTGCATTAGCTGCAGGATGCAGTGGAGAATGTCGGCTCTGCTGATAATGCCCGTCACTTTACCTTCTGAAGTTACCGGGACTCTGCGGATCGAGGAATCTCTCAGACGATAACAAATGTCCAGCAGGCTTTCATTTTCTTCAAAATAGATGACGGGCTTTGTCATGAACTCACCTGCTGTCCGGTCTCTTTCCTCTTTATGTGTGTGGAGCAAACGCAGGACATCCTGCTCACAGAGAATTCCGACGAGGGTCATATCCTCTTCGACCACTGGAACACCCGTGATACCGTTGTTCACCATGATCTGTATGACTTCGAATATGGGAGTGTCTTTTCGTACGCAAACGGCTCCTTTTGTCATGATATCTTTTGTCTTAAACATGGTCGTCCCTTAACATTCATTCGTTCACAATCCGGTGGGTCTGGCTTGATCTTCCCTGCTATGATTTAGCAGTTTCCTTCGAAGCCCATTACAAGACTCTATCGGTCAGTAACAAGAAGAGCTTGAGAACTTTCCTTGATGCAAAAATAGCTGTGGGATCGTGGTTTCCAAAGGACTCTGGAAACGAGACATGAATTGCGATGTCTCTACTTATATCCGGGGTGCATTTACTATATTAATTCGCCAAGCAAGAAATCTCAATGCAAATTTGATAAGGTAAACTCTCTTCTGTTTACGAGACTGTTGACAACTGCCGATTAATTTGCGATTATTTCATTCCTGGATATGTAACACGTCAGTCGCATTGTTGTAGAAAGGATATTGCTTATGACTATCGAATTTCACCAGGACTGTAAATACTCTCTGCTCGTGCCCACAAGTATGGGGGTTCGGATTACGCCGGTTAACGGTCAGCCTGTTTACTGCTCGAACACGTTTATTATGCAGGCCACCAGTGCCGAGTCCAATGTGGCCAGTGTATCCAGCTACCTGGGCCTGCCTGTCAAGGTGCTGACGAGATTTGTCAAGAGCAGTCCGATCGCCCGGTTCATTAAGGATGATCTTACCGGCCGGCATATAGACGTTGAGGCCAAAGAAGTGGATCAGGGCGGGCCGTGGGGTTATCGCCACCAGTTCAATATCGCCGATTCCGGCTACGGCTCCCGCGGGCCGCGGGTTCATAACGACCGTGCCGGCGAGGTGGGACGCACCCTGAACGTCAAAGACTTCGACTTAGAGCGGATCTTCGGCGCCGAAGGTGTACAAATCGTTCACTTATCAGGTCTTATCGCGGCCCTTTCGCCCGAAACGAGCACCTTCTGCCTCGAACTGGCCAGGGCCGCCAGGAAACACGGAACGCGTATCTCATTTGACCTGAATCATCGCGCTTCGTTCTGGAAGGGCCGCGAGGCCGAGCTGCACGAGATATTCGCGGAAATCGCCGGCATCTCGGACATCCTCGTTGGTAATGAAGAGGACTTCCAGCTCTGCCTGGGGATTGAGGGCCCGGAGGCGGGCGGCAAGAACCTGGCCAACAAGATCGACAGCTTCAAAGTTATGATCAATAAGGCAAAGAAGGCATTTCCCAATGCGACGGTGTTCGCCACCACGCTCCGCCAGGTTGTAAGTGCGAACTGTCATCTCTGGGGAGCGCTTATGGCCGCCGGCGACGACTGGCACGTGATCGAACCGCGGGAGATTACAGTGCTCGACCGGATCGGAGGTGGCGACGGCTTTGTCGGGGGCATGCTCTACGGCATCCTACAAGGCTGGGAGCCGGAAAAGTGGGTCCAGTTCGGTTGGGCCACGGGGGCATTGGTCACGACGCTGTTGACCGACTACGCCCAGCCTGCGGACGAGGATCAGATCTGGAGCATCTGGCAGGGCAA
>CAZHBL010000307.1:3151-6799 GCA_964530105.1 uncultured Pirellulales bacterium
CCGACTACGCCCAGCCTGCGGACGAGGATCAGATCTGGAGCATCTGGCAGGGCAATGCCCGGGTAAGGCGGTAAGTACTGGCAACTAAGCGGCCGAGGAAGTTATCTATTACTTACAGACTGCAAAACAAGCGTTAAGCATCGTCAATAGACAATAGTAAACCTGTCCTGAGCAAGGTCGAATGGATTGACAATAATCAATTCATCAAGATGCCGGACCTAATTTATGGCCGGGGCCGGTAGTGTAGAGGCGTTTCTTTGGCTCGGTGTTCTTGTGTGAGCAGACAACCGGGCCGATGAAAACTATATGGTCGCCGGCGGGGACCTGCGATTCGAGTATGCATTCGAAATTTGCTACGGCGTCAGATAACAGGACTGAGTCAATTTCTTTGGCCGGTTCTGTTTCGCACTCGAATTCGGCGAATTTGTCGATTTCCCGGCCGGATTTCGAACCAAAGAACAAGGCCGCTTCGGCCATCTCCGAGGATGGAAACGCAATCGTAAAACATTCCGATTCTGTGATGGCTTCGATTGAATAATGCTTTTTCGCTACGGCGATCGCCATCATCGGAGGATCGCCGGATACAATCATTGTCCAGCCTAATGTGACGGGATTGGCTCGGCCTTGTCGGTCTTTGGCGATTGCTATGACGACCTGCTCGGGATATTTGGTTTTGACGGCATCGGAATATTCAACTCGTTTTTGCATTGCTTTTCTCCATGACTGGTTCTATATTGACCGCAGAATAATTTAACGTTGAAATTATAAATTATCAAATCGAACCTAACAAGGAGAAAGAAGTGGATACGATAGGCTTTGTCGGCAGTGGAAATATGGCGGAGGCCCTGATTAAGGGAATCGTCGCGGCAAAAATTTATGCACCTGAAAATGTTTTCGTAAGCGATATCCGGGCCGAACGGCTTGAATTGCTCGTGGACAAGTACAGAGTCACGGTAGTCGAAAGTAATTCCGAACTGGCGGGCAAGGTTGAAACTCTTGTTTTGAGTATCAAGCCCCAGAATATGGCCGATGCGCTGGAGAGCATAAAAGACGCTATCGAAAGCGAGACGCTGGTAATATCCATCGCGGCGGGAATCAGAATCAAAAAGATCGCCGCAGTGTTGGGCGAGATGGCAATCGTTCGGGTTATGCCCAATACGCCAGCCCTGATCGGCGAAGGGGCCAGCGCGTTGTATGCCAACGAGCGAGCTAAATCGCTGCTGGATAAAGCCCTTTTGATTTTCTCGTCGGTCGGCAAGGCCGTGGTTGTGGATAATGAATATCTGATCGACGCCGTGACGGCGGTCAGCGGCAGTGGGCCCGCTTATTATTTCCTGCTGATGGAAGAGATGGTTAAGGCCGGCGTAAAACTGGGATTACCCGAGACCGTCGCTAAAGACCTGGTTCTGCAAACCGCCAAGGGGGCCGGACTGCTCGCGGTCGAGGCAGACAAAAATGGTGAAAGTCCAGCCGAGCTTCGCAGGAAGGTGACTTCGCCGGGCGGAACCACCGAAGCGGCATTGAAAACACTTGCAGCAAACGATTACAGCCGGCTGATTAGCGATGCACTAACAGCAGCCTGCGACAGAAGCAAGGAGCTGTCAGGCTGATTTATTCAATTATGATTGCCTCGACAGGGCACTCGTCAGCGGCCTGTTGGACGTCGTCTTCGTGCTCGGCGGGAACTTCGTCAACAAGAACTTCTGCCATTTCGTCGCCCATCTCGAAGACTTCGGGGCAGGTGTCAACGCAAAGTCCGCATGCTGTGCACGTATCTTCAACTCTGACTATCATAGGAATTCTCCTTCTCTGCACCCGAGATTCGTCGCCTGACTTCCAGACGTTTTGAATCACAGATGGGTTGCCTTGATATTAATTTTCTTGACACATCTCGAATTATCGGATTCGTTCCCGCAGAAAATAGCCGCTGAAACAATATTTGTCAAATCGAAAATGTTTTTGTAGAAAATTGTTTTTTTGCTGCTACAATGGCGACAAATTGGAAATATTTTGAATAACCTGTGATAAATTAACCGTAAGCAATTATTACGGCCGGGCCCCATGCAGACCGAGCCCGTGAACCTGGTCAGGCGGGGAACCGAGCAGCCATAAACGTGCAGCTTGGTCGTGCTGTGGGTAAACCCGGCCATCTTTTTATTTATTATTTACTATTTTCTATTTATTATTTATAGCTACACTTGGAATGGACAGAGAGGAATTACAAAAACGAACAAACGACTTTGCTCACCGCTGCGTGAAACTGGCTATTTCTCTACCTAAAAATACACTCGGCGATCATATCAAAAAACAGCTTATCAGATGCTCGACATCGGTCGCAGCCAATTACCGTGCAGCCTGCGTTGCCCAATCCAGGGCGCATTTTATTTCCAAACTTGGTATCGTAGTAGAAGAAGCTGATGAAACGTGTTTCTGGCTGAGATTTGTTATTGATGAGAACCTGCTGAAGGAAAGCCGCGTTTTGCCTTTACTTGATGAGGGAAAAGAATTAGCATCTGTATTTGTATCAGCTCGAAAAACCAGCCAGTTGAAAAATAGAAAATAATAATTAATAAATAATAAATAGAAAATGTCCTACACCGTATTAGCCAGGAAATATCGCTCGCAGACGTTCGACGATGTCATCGGGCAGGACCCTATCGCCCAGACGTTGAAGAACGCCATCAAGACCGACAGGGTCGCTCACGCCTATCTTTTTACGGGCACCCGCGGCGTCGGCAAGACCACGATGGCACGGATTCTGGCAAAAGCGCTGAACTGCCTGGCAGCCGATAAGCCTACCACCGAGCCGTGCTGCAAATGCGATAGTTGCCTTGCGATAAACACCGGCGACGATATCGACGTTATCGAAATCGACGGGGCGTCAAACAACCGCGTCAATGAGATTCGCGAGCTTCGCGAGAACGCGATTTATCGGCCGGCACGTTCGAGATTCAAGATTTACATTATCGACGAAGTGCACATGCTGACCGTTTCGGCTTTCAACGCATTGTTAAAGACGCTGGAAGAGCCGCCCAGTCATATCAAGTTTATTTTCGCCACTACCGAGCCGAACAAGGTTATCGCGACGATCCAATCGAGGTGCCAGCGGTTTGATTTCAGCAATATCGGTCCTGCGGCAATCGCCGAACAGCTCAAATCCATACTCAAGCAGGAAAAGATAAAATACGAAGATGACCTGGTCCTGCCGCTGGCGAAAATGGCGAATGGTTCGATGCGGGACGGCCTGAGCCTACTGGACAGACTGATAAGCGCCGGCGTCGAGCCCCTGAATGCTTCGCTGCTGGAGCAATACTTAGGCTGTCCCAACAGCGAAAAGATCTATAACCTCATCGGGCAAATCGGCGACAGCGACGCAGCAGGGACGCTCGCTGCAATAGAGGACTTAATCAGCACGGGTTTAGGCGAAGTCCAGATCGTCGATTCGCTTATCGATTATATGCGTGATTTGATGGTGGTGAAATCCACGGGCCCCGACAGCAAGCTTGTGATTCTGACCGAGCAGCAGCGAAAACGAGCGGGTGAATTAGCTGAGAAATTCGACATCGCGGCACTAATTTACAATATTGCAACACTGGAAAAACTGCGCTGGGCCGTCAAGAACAGCGATACAAGCCGGGCGCTTTTAGA
>CAZHBL010000308.1:0-6779 GCA_964530105.1 uncultured Pirellulales bacterium
ACGGCACCTTAAGCCAGTTGACAACAAAAAAGAACCATGCTCCGGTTCCGACAAACTCGATTTTGGGCAACCGCATCGCCAGCAGATAAATAATCATGATCGGCCCGGCGGCGTTGGCCATCATCGTAGTAACTCCAGCCATGAATCCGAGCGCCACGGCGAACCACCATTGTGTCGGAACCGGCGCATCTTCGCCTTTGGCCCTCGTCCGCCAGTAGTTGATGACCAACAATACCAGAACAATTCCCCCGATAATCGGCTTGAGCTGCCGGTCATTGACGAACTTCAAGCCAAAGTAGCCCGCCACAATCCCGGCAAAAGCCGCCGGAAGCAGACGCAGCACGTGCCCCCACCTGGCATTATGCCTGTGGTACACAATCGCAAACAAATCCCCCAGTATCAGGATGCCCAGCAAAATCCCGGTCGACTGACGCGCCGGAAGAACCAGAGCCATCAAAGGTACTATGAGAATTCCAAGTCCGGGCATACCGGTTTTGGTTGTTCCAACCATCACAGCACAAACAGCAACCACTACCCAACCAAATAAGTCCAAATCCAATGCACCGCATCCTTTATTAAAGTCTTCCAATTATTTTTTAAAGTTTTAATCGCCGCAATTTATCGGTTTTGGCCCGGTTTTGCAATTGACAATTGATAATCGATAATCGAAAATGAAAAAGTCGATAGCGGATTGACAGAATTGTCAATACTGAAAGAATTCGAAAATGAATACAAAAAAGCTTTTTTTTTACATGCTCGCTGTCATTTTAGGCGGTTGTGTCCCTGTAATATCGCTACACGAGCTTTATACGGAAAAAGACGTCGTGGTGGATAAAAAACTATATGGGACGTGGGTAGATGACGTAAATAGCCCCAAAACGACCTGGGAATTCAAGAATATCGAAGATCCTAAGAACGCATATAAGTTGATTTTCACCGATGAGGAAGGAAAGAAAGGCTCGTTTGTGACGCACTTGGTGAAACTGCAAGATAGGCTTTTCCTGGATATTTATCCAAGCGGACTGCCCTGGGATACGAAAGACCCGAATACAATGGACTGGCCATATAACTCTTTCTTCTTAATACCAGCTCATACGTTTGTGAAGATAGATTCCATAGAACCACAGTTGAAATTGCGATTAATGTTAGAATCCGATTTGGAAGAGCTGCTCAAAGAAAATCCAAATGCTGTGGAACATACATCTGTCGGCGACAGGCTTGTCCTGACAGCACCGACAAAAGCGCTTCAGGCATTCATTCTCAAATACGCCAACGACGAGAGAGTATTTACGGACCAGGTAACTCTGAGCAGGAAAGAATAAAAACCGAAACGCCCTAAGCGTTATCGAGCATCAAAATTATGACTGATAAATCGGAATTCAGACGTTATCTGGTAAATATCGACTCTATCTCCGCACACCAGCTTTTTACCGACTGTCTGGTGGTAGGAGCCGGTATCGCAGGTCTTCGAGCCGCACTCGAAGCAGCCGAACGCCGCAGCGTAATAATCGTCTGCAAGGGTTACGCCGAAGACAGCAACACCTTTAAAGCACAGGGGGGCATTGCCTCGGTGCTCGATAAAGCAGATACATTCGAATCACATATCGCCGATACACTCAGGACCGGCTGCGGAATCTGTGACGAAGACGTCGTTGACCTGGTCGTTCACCGGGGACCGGAACTTGTAAAGCAACTGCTCAAATGGGGCACGGAATTCGATCTGAGAGAAAACCATATCGCCGCTACGCTCGAAGGCGGTCACAGTTACCCTCGTGTCGCTCACGCTCACGGTGATGAAACCGGACGGGCGATTGCCGAGGCATTGATAGAACGAGCCAGACGGAATTCCAACATAAGAATATTGGAGAATTTTTTCACGATCGATTTGCTCACCGACGACGACAACAAGTGCGTGGGAATCATCGGCCACGAACGTAAGAGAGGCCAACAAATCATCTGGGCGGCAAATGCGATTCTGGCTACCGGCGGCGCAGGACGGCTCTATCGTGAAACCACGAATCCGGAAACCGCCACCGGCGACGGTATCGCCATGGCTTACCGAGCCGGCACCATGCTACGGGATTTGGAGTTTGTCCAGTTCCATCCGACGACACTCTATATCGCAGGTGCCACGCGGGCCCTGATTAGCGAGACGGTTCGTGGTGAAGGGGCGATCCTGTTAGACAATAAAGGCCGGCGTTTTATGAAAGACTACCACGAAGCCGCCGAGCTCGCACCGCGCGATGTCGTCAGCCGGGCGATCCTGTCCCAGATGCGAAAAACCGAATCGACGCACGTCCATCTGGACGTCCGGCACTTCGATAAAGCGTATTTTGCAAAAAGATTTCCCTGGATTAACGAGCTGCTCGAAAGTTTCGATATCGATATCACACACGACCTGATTCCGGTACAACCAAGCGCCCACTATATGATCGGCGGCGTAAAAACCGACCTTTCGGCTAAAACAAGCATCGAGGGTCTATATGCCTGTGGTGAAATCGCCTCTACCGGGCTGCACGGCGCAAACCGGCTCGGCAGCAACTCTCTGCTCGAAGGACTGGTGTTTGGAAAAATTGCCGGGCAAGAGGTTTCGCAAAAGAAAAAAGCAACCGCCGCCCTTCTCAGGCACCCTCTGATAAAATATCAGATCCCCCATTCGGACCGTACACGGCTGGATACCGACGACGTCAGGAACTCGCTCCGAGCCCTTATGTGGCGAAACGTCGGAATTACCCGCCTGGACCAACCCCTCACAGAGGTCCAGGAAATTATAAGATTCTGGCAAAGGTACGTGATGGATAAAATCTTCGACTCACCGGCCGGCTGGGAATGCCAGAACATGCTCACCGCCTCTCTGCTTATCGCCCAATCCGCACAACAACGCAGGGAAAGCCGGGGCGTCCACTACAGAAGGGATTTCCCCGAAACCGACGATACGAACTTCAAGAAGCATATCGAAATTTGCAAAGGATAAGACAGCGATAGTTCTCTTTAATGGAGAATCAATTTTTTAGCATCTCAGTTATTCGTAGCTCAAATTGTTTGAACTCCGCCAAAATTGCCAGTTTGCTCCCCCTTATGCACGAGGCTATAACAGTAAGACTTAAATCAAAAATCCCTATTAACAATGCGATCGCTCCAAGAACATATTGGGCTGGTGTACCAGTAATGTCATGACCCATTATAATAACCTGCGTAGAACATAATCCCAGTATACCAAACCACATTAACAATAAACCCATTGCAAATCCAATCAAGAAACGGATTCGAGCACGTCTTGCTTCTTTTTTATATTGCTCAAGCACAGATAAGGTATTTTTTTTGCGTTGTTTTGCCGTTACCTCTTCCATTTGTTTTTTTAATCCTAAAAGTTCGTTTAATTTTTTTTCGAGTTCTTCGGTCATATCGTATCTCCTAAATTTTCACGCAATCGAGCTAAAGCTCGATGCAGTCTTGATTTTACAGTGCCTTCAGCTATGCTTAACATCGCAGCAATTTGTCCAACCTGTAAGCCCTGCCCAAATCGCAGCGTGATAAGAGTCTTCTGCTCATCCGAAAGTTTCTGGATGGCTTGATCTAAATAGTCATTCTCATTTGAATTCTTTGATGTCTCCGATTTCAGATTTGCGTTTTTTATCAGCCTTTTTTCTGTTTGCTTTTTACGTATTCGGTCAATACACTTATTTGTCAGAACGCGAAACAGCCATGAAACAAAAAGGCTCGGATTCTGTAGTTTATTTAATCTTCTAATTACCGAAATCCAGGTTTCCTGTACTACATCCAACGCTTCTGTCTCCTGTTCAAGATACCGCAAAGCGAATGCTAAAAGCGAATTTTGCCATAGCTCAACTATCAATCCGAAAGCTTCTTTTTCTCCCTGTTGACAGCGAATAACCAATATTTCAGTATATAGTTGTTCTTGTTTGCTCATCGTTTAATAGACGGTTTCAGCCTGTCTAACGTTCCCGAAAAAGGAAAAACTTCAAAATTACCCGTAAAAAGATGCTTTTTTTCGGTGAATTGCATCATCCAAAAAATTCTTTACAACAAATAGTCTCTTTTGTTTGTATAATACTTTTATGAGTGGGTCGGGCGGTCGCCGGCTTCTTTTGGAAGCCGGAGGAAAGTCCGAGCAGGACAGGGCACGGTGGTGGCTAACGGCCACCCGGGGCGACCCGCGGGAAAGTGCCACAGAAAATACACAGCCGATGTCCCCTTAGGGACAGGCAATGGTGAAATGGTGCGGTAAGAGCGCACCGCGGCGCCGGTGACGGCGCCGGCAGGGTAAACCCCACCGCCTGCAAGACCAAGTAAGCCGGATACTCGGCCCGAGTACGAGCGGTTAACCGCCGCTCTGCCGGCGGGTAGGTCGCTTGCCGCAAGGCAGAGCCGACCGGCAACGGTTGGTCAAGATAAATGGTCGCCGCCCGCCATTATCGGCGGGATACAGAACTCGGCTTAGAGACCCACTCTTTTTATTTTGTCTGTAAAAATTGGCTTTATTTTTTTCCGCCTCAAAGCACTCAAAGTTACTGCTTAAAGCAAATTAAATTTTCCGCTATGGTATTATCGTCGAAATGCAAACTGTCGCAACTGTCTTAAAATCAGGTAAACACACGGACTTTTTCAACAACTGCGCTGTCCCATGCTGCTCTTTGGATAGCTTTTTTGCCATCCGGCTTAGGTACAAACATGTCCTTTATTGTCAGGCCGCCCTGCTTTGCTATCTGAAGGCAATATTCAAACTTACCCGCACTATCGCTTCGACTGTCTGTACCAAAAGTAAATTTAGCTCCCGCTTTTTTCGCCATTTTTACAAATTTAATTTTCGGTACCTTGGCCAGTTCGTTGAGTTCAATTGCTATATCCTTTTTTACTGCGACGTCAATAATCTTGTGCATTCGCTCATCAGTCCACAGAACATCGTATTCATCAGCGATACAGGCGGGTAGAAACGTCGGCCAGGCGAATATGTCTATCGGCTCATTAGATAGAATTTGCAGGTTAAAATCTACATATCTTTTCATAAAAGCTTCTTTATCCGCCACCTTCGTATCTTTTCGCCAGATTCGAAGCCAACTCCCATCCTTTTCCGGCAATGTCAATGCGTCCATCAAAATATAATCAAGCCAGTAAAGCAGCTCTTTGGAAAAGGCCTTTGCCCAATTCGGATAGACCGGCTGCAAACCTTTATAGACGGGATAATTGTTTAGCATATCGATGTATTTCTTTAATGCTTCATCATTCACAATTTTGTAGCCAGGTCCGGGATGTTCAACTATGCCAAACTTAATGCTTCGCTTATTTGAAAGCTCAACTGCCAATTCAATATTCCCGTACAGATGTACATGATAGTCAACTATTGGAAAATCAACTTTGGACTGCTCTGAACTGATTTCCGTATTAGCCCGTGCATAGTCAGAAAGGGATGCAAAGGCAGTTGCTCCTATTGCTGCCCTTTTCAACAAATCACGCCGCGAAAACAATTCTGCAAACTGAGTGGGATATTTTCTTCTTTTAATCATATTTGTCCCTTTCTCTACTTAATCCGTGGCAACTATCCCCGGTTTTTCCATGGTGGCTTTATATCTCCTTACAAAACCACTGATTAACTATAGTATAGGCATCTTTCAATGTACTACTTCAAACTTGAAGAATTTTCAGGCGCTAAAACAAAACTATAGTAAATGTAGCTATGTCAGTTGTTGCTTGTAGATCCACACTTTTTTTGAAATATTAATGATTATTTCTCGCCGTGTGCGAACGCACCGAAGCGGGCCTTGACCGCGACGGTGTCCTCCGCAACAACCATCTGGACTGTACCCTTGTTAAAGTTGATGTGATCGAACTCGGCCCCGCCGGCCCGGCTCAGCTTCATCGCCAGCACAGGTGACGCTTCGAGTTTTACGAGCACCGTCTCAAACATCTGATTGATGAGCATCCCGCAGACGTCCAGCTTCTTATTATACTGGCCGGGCACATCGACATCATCGCCAAGCTCCTTTATGTCCTTGCGGACCGAATCCAGAACGTACCTCAGTATTGCGATTCGCCTTTCGTTCTCAGATGCGTAAGATTCGCCGAACACTTCTTTTCCCAGCACCATTTCGCAGTCAAAGCGAAGACCCCGCCTGGACCAGGTCCGTAAACTTCCCGCCCTGTCGTCGACGGTAAAAAAGTACTTCCGGATAACATTAAGCCGGTACTCGTGAAATGTCACCATATTGAACCAGGTCCTGGAGTCATCCGGGCTCTGTCCGAGCGAGGCAACAACACGGTCGCTGTGGCTGACCGTCTCAGCTTCGGCCAGGAGCGAACCAGATTCGCTTTGCGACCTTCGAATCTTAGGCAGCGCATCAAGAGTGAGGCTCTTCTTCAGCATGATCTGGTCATACGGAGCCGACAGCTCTTGCTGCTCGGAAAGCTGCTGATTATGCGCCGCGGCGGGAGAGGATACGGCAGAACAACCCGCAAGCAGAATACCGAGAAATAAGCCGGCATAACAGCACAAAGCAAAAGCCAATCTGCGATTTCCAATCCTAAAACTCGCAGTGGAATCCCGCAAACCGGAGATCGCAGACTGACTCGGCAACTTCGGCCGCATTACAATCCTCCTTCTGTGAGCCTATCATTAGACTTCTTTGGAATCGATCCATTTCATCATTTTACGAAGCTTCCGTCCGACTTTTTCGAGCTGGCTGCCGTGATCCTTTTGGTATAGTTTGTTGAACTTTTTCAGCCCCGACTTATATTCCTTCACCCATTCTTTGGCGAATTTG
>CAZHBL010000309.1:0-6772 GCA_964530105.1 uncultured Pirellulales bacterium
CCAACGTTTGTTCCTACTACGGTTATTTGGGCACCTGTATCCAGCATGAAACGGTCCCTGTCAATCGCGCTATTTGTTCCATTACGGAGATCCACGCTGTTTATAAAAAAGAGGCTTTGCAGCAGGCTTCCTATGTTCGAGGGAATGCCTGGTTGGAAAATAAAGTCAATGATACCCTCAAAATCCGGAAAATACTGTACATCGGCAGCTCCCGCAGGGATAAGATTCAATGGTATGGTGTTTGCATAATTTGGTATCCGGGAATCAGAATGATCGTAAAATTGTATATCAGGTGACGTATAATTATTGCCGTCATATATCACTGAAACCGGATTTTCATTGGAAATGGCCGTAACAAAGTATACACTCACAGGCGGTCCTATGGCAGTAGGCAGGTCCGGCTCATTGGGCGCGGGAATATCTCCCACAACAACAGATATGTTGCTTTGACCGACCATGTTGGAGTCGTCCAACGTCATTGTGTTTTGGTCAATTGCCGCAAGCCCATCAATAAAGACGCCCAAAGGCTGACTTACGCCACCAAAAACCGAGTGAGTCGCGCCAGCAATCTCAACAGTGCTCGTTGTTAATAAATCAGAAGAATAGATACCTGTACGGATAGCTCCGGCGTTGCTTATGATATTGGTAGAAGCACCGGTATCGAAAAGGCCAATTACAAAATCTGTTGCCGGATTTCCTGTTAAATACCTTCCTGCGACAGACATATGCGGTTCTGCTACCCAGTCAAGATCATCTGAACGCTTGTCAGTTACAGCCACAGCAATTAAGGGAGTAAAACCGGCAGTGGGAGGAGAATCGATAGTATTAAGAGTTTGTAAAACGGGGGATTCCAAAGAAAAGAGCTTGAAATTAGGGCCTGATTCCGCCGTTTGGTCTTTTCCCTTAAAATATCTAATTGCTTTGATACGTCTGCCAGGGCCGGCGAACCAATCCACCTTTTCTACCTGCCGGTCGGATTGTTCAGCTTGAACGGAAGTCCAGCCTATAGAACAAATCAGAAGGAGACCCAAGCAAATTTGCTTCAAGTTGTAAAACTTCATTTATCAACCTTCCATTCCATTTATCATTATATATTATTATAACATAATCAGGCGGTATTTACACGGGAAAAATAGGGTACATTCGATCGTCTTCTTTATATAATTCACAGGTCTCTTTTTTGATGCTATTCGACGCATACTGTTTCTATACAGTAGTTCCTTTCGACTATGCTTATGTGACGTGAAAAACAGCAAATGATGGAAATAATGCATAAAACGGCTATATTCTTGACATGACTGCTATTTTCGTATATTTGTATAGTATATTATTGAGAAGTTTCTATTATTGTCCCCGTAGCTCAATTGGATAGAGCGTTGGCCTCCGGAGCCAGAGGTTGAAGGTTCGAATCCTTCCGGGGATATTTGATAACTTTTTGGCTGTCAAGAGGTTATACAGGGCAGCTGATACCTGTTTTTGGACATCTCAAGAGTTCTGTTAGCAATTTTTTAGGCAGAGTTGTTCTTTCGTAGTCAAATAGTCCCGGCAGCGAAGCTAAAGCGACAAACGGAAAGGATCGGCTTCCTGAGAATTTGCTTGCCTTCCGGATAGCCGAGTTTAGAATTTGATAATTCGATATTAAGTATTGTAGACATCTGTTTTTTAGAAATCTCGGATTAATGCGGGAAACTGCAACATGGCTTTTTCAGCCAAACCTGTAATGACGAGTTATATGGCTTAATAGTTAAAAACAATCTGTTTTCAAGTTATCTAAACTCAAAGTCATTCAATACCCAATTAATAAAGGATTATTATGATGAGAGTACTTACCAAATTCCCATTGTTCTGCTTGTTCTTAACGTTGTCGATTTTTTGTTCTTTCACTGCGGGTGCAGATGTTCAGCCCCATGGCGGCATGATGCGTTACCCGGATGTCAGCTCGACGCATATCGTATTTGTCTATGCGGACGATATCTGGATGGTTCCGCGATCAGGTGGAACTGCTTCCCCACTGGCAAGTCCTCCCGGCGGAGAAATATTCCCGCGATTCAGTCCGGATGGACGTACAATTGCATTCTGTGGCAACTATGACGGCAACCTCGATATCTACACAGTACCAATTGATGGAGGAATCCCGCAACGGGTGACTTATCATTCCAGCGGTGAGCGTTTGTGTGACTGGTCATTCGACAACCGGCTCCTATTTGCAATGAACGGACTGGGAGGACTGGGCAGGCAGACCCAATTGTTCACCGTGCAGCAGTCCGGCGGCTTGCCTAAGCGGTTGCCGGTGCCTTACGGCGGTTATGGGGTCATCTCAGGTGACGGCCAATGGCTCGCTTACACGCCGCGTAATCGCGATTTCAGAACATGGAAACGTTACTGCGGCGGCTGGGCTTCGGACATCTGGCTTTTCCACATAGATAATCACACTTCCAAGAAAATCACTGATTGGAAAGGCACCGATACCATTCCCATGTGGCAGGGCAAAAAAATCTATTACCTTTCCGACGCCGGACCGAATCATCGTCTTAATATCTGGTGCTATAATTTAGAGACAAACGAAAGAAAGCAGGTTACAAATTTCAAGGATTATGATGTAAAATGGCCTTCCAACGGCCCTGGCCCGAACGGTGAAGGTGAGATTATTTTCGAATACGACGCAAAGCTCTACTTGCTTAACCTGGCAAGCGAGCAGGCCGTTCCGGTTAATATCTCGATTCCCGGCGCCCGCCCCAAACTGCGTCCGATTCGCAAGGACGTCGGCGGACGACTTTCGGACTGGTATCTCTCTCCCAACGCCAAACGAGTGCTTGTTCAAAGCCGCGGCGATATCTGGTCGCTGCCCGCCAAGAACGGTACTCCTCGAAACCTCACACGTACGAGCGGCATCGCCGAGCGCGAACCTTCGTGGAGTCCGGATGGAAAATGGATTACATATTTTTCGGATGAATCCGGCGAAAACGAACTCGTTATCCGGCCCGCCGACGGCAAAGGCAAACCGGAAACCGTAACCTCCATGGGACCCGGCTATCGTTACCAGCCCATATGGTCACCTGACTCAAAGTGGATGGTATTTACCGACCACGAAAGCAAGTTCTACGTATTTAACGTCGAACAGCATCAGGTTCACTACTTCGACAGTGTCAACATAACAGGTTGGAACTGGGGTGTTCCCATGCAGTTCAGTTGGTCGTCCGACTCCCAGTGGATAGCATACAACAGACCCAATCTGGACGACATGAATGTTATCATGCTTTACAACGTCCAGAAGGACGAGACCCACCAGGTCACCAGCGGCATGTTTATGGATTATCTTCCTACGTTCGATCGCAAGGGAGACTTCTTATACTTCTTCAGTGAGTGCGAGATCTCGCGCGCCAAAAACGCCGACTCCGGACTGACTTTCATCTATGACGATACTTCCGTACTTCACGCAATTCCCCTGCGAACGGATGTCCCCAATCCCATGAAGTCCAGGAGCGACGAAGAAGAGCTGAAGAAGGACGCCAAAGACAAGGGTAAGGACGAAGACAAAGACAAGAAAGATGAAGAAGAAAAGGGCAAGAGCGACGAGGAAGCTTGTGATAAAGATCCTAACGAAACAGGCGGCAAAGAATGTGAGCAGAAGGACAAAGATGGAGATGAGAAGAAGGCTGAAGACAAAAAGGACAAAGAAAAATCCAAGCCCGTTGAAATCAACCTGGAGAATATCGAAGCCCGTGCCTATCGCCTGCCCGTCAAGCGCGGCAGATTCAGCTACCTGGCCGTCAACGACCAGAACCATATAATTTATCTCAGGCGCGGCGAAGAGTCCGAGCTGCAATCCTTCGATCCGAACAGTGAAAAACATGAGGAGAAAACGATTCTCAAGAAGGTAAATTTCGTGCAAATGACGCCGGACGGCAAGAAGCTACTCGTTCGCAGTGAGGGCAAGACCGGTATCATCGAGGCCAAGCCCGACCAAAAGCTCGAAAATCTTGTCGTAACCAAACCGATGAACGTAATGATTCAGCCCCGAGACGAGTGGCGGCAAATCTTCGTTGACGCATGGCGTTTTATGCGTGACTATTTCTACGATCCCCACATGCACAAAGTGGACTGGCCCGCGGTACGTAAACAATACGAAGCTATGCTGGCTGATTGTGTATCACGCCGTGACGTCGGCTACGTCATCTCGGAAATGATAAGCGAAATCAACTCCAGTCATACCTACTACGGCGGCGGCGACGTTGACTCCGGCCCGTCCCTGTCGGTCGGGTATCTCGGAGTGGACTTTGAGTTGGATCAGGGATATTATCGCATCAGCAAGATATACGAAGGCGGTATCTGGGATACTGATGCCCGTTCCGTCCTGGCCGATCTGGACCCAAATGAAAAGGAGCAGTGTAAATATCTTTTCAAAGTTAATGGTATTCCGGTCGATACATCCAAGGCTCCCTGGGCGGCTTTCGAAGAACTGGCCGGCCAAACCGTGACACTGACCGTAGGCGATGTCCCCGATCCCGAGAAAGCTATTAAGGTGGTGGTAAAGCTGCTCGGATCCGAATATGATTTGCGTTATCGTAATTGGATTGAGGGCAATCGTCGGTACGTCGAAGAAAAATCCAGCGGCAAAGTTGGGTACATATATGTGCCGGACACCGGGAATCGTGGGCAAAATGAGCTTTTCCGTCAATTTTACGGCCAGATGAACAAAGATGCTCTCATCATCGATGAGCGCTGGAACGGCGGAGGTAATATCGCGGACCGCTACATCGAGCTTCTTAATCGTCCCATATATCTGCATTTGTTTGAGCGTTATGAGCACGACTGGCGCGTTCCGACCCTTAGTCACCAAGGACCCAAGTGTATGCTAATCAACGGCGAGGCAGGCTCCGGCGGCGACATCTTTCCATATCTGTTCCGCAAAGCCGGACTTGGAAAACTTATTGGTATGCGAACATGGGGCGGCGTAATCGGCATAGCAAAGAATCCACCGCTGATTGACGGTGCAGGAATAACCGTACCGTTTATTACTTTCTACGAAACTAACGGCACACTCACAATGGAAGGACACGGCGTGGACCCCGATATTGAGGTCATCGACGATCCGGCGTTAATGGTCGACGGTGGCGATCCACAACTCGACGCCGCCATAAAATACATGCTTGAAGAGATCGAGCGAAATCCCTACGTGCCGGCCAAGCGACCGCCTTACCCTGACCGCAGTGGAATGGGTGTCCTTGAGGAGCAAAAATAGCAGAATCCAATTAAAATAGAATTTTCATAATGAGCGACTACTCTATTTATAATAGCGTCCGACGTATTCAACGATAGCTTTTTTAAGTTCGAGCGGCTCTATCAATCCCAGCCTGCGATAAATAACTTTGCCGCCCGGCTCTACCAAAAGCGTATATGGCAGACCGCCGAGCATATCTTTGTCAATCGCTTCCATGAGCTGGTAAATATCACCAGGGGCAAATAAATAATTTTTACAGGATGCCTGCTGTTTTTTCAAAGCAGATAAGACCTGCTGCTCTTTTGCAGGTGAATCCGCACTTATGGTAATCAGCTCGAAATCACGATGTCGATACATCCTGTTCATAACAATGAACTGCTTTATTTGCTTAACGCTCGGTTCGCTCCAGGTCGCCCAGACATTGATCAGCCTTAGTTTCGAGGTATTGTTTTTTACAAGCTCGATAACACCTTTTGCGTCTATTTTCGTCAGAGAAACTTCTTCTCTTGCCCAGGATTCAAAAGCGGCTTTTACTGAATCTCGTTTGTCGGCCCATTTAATCGAACAGCCAAATGCCATGGTCTTTTCGACGGGTACTTTTCTACCAGCCAATATCGCCTCGATTGCATTAATCGCATCTTTGGATTTAACTTGATTTGGCTTTTTCTCTGAATCATCGAACCGTCCGGTATATCGCAGCTTCCGCTGATCGTCAAAGATGAACAAGTGCGGCGTGGCAACCGCTCCATAAGCGTGAGCAACCGCCTGCTTCTCTCCATCATAAAGATATGGAAAATTATAGCCCTTGTCTTTAGTACGAATTTTCATTTCTTCGAACGTATCACTCATATCCGAATAGCCTAATTCATCGAGACGCACCGCCAGCGGATCATTAGGCATGATAGCAACCACGGCAACGCCTTTATTTCTATAATCAGAGGTCAGCTTTATAATTCTGTCCTCGTACGCCTGTGCGGTGGGACAGTGGTTACATGTAAAAACGACGACGAGAATTTTCGCATCTGCAAAGTCTGCCAGTCGGTAATTTCGCCCGTCCACGCCGGGAAGATTAAAATCAGGCGCCTGCGAGCCGATTTCCAGTGTTTCGACTTTATGCTGCGCCGACCGGCTGACCGTCGGAGCGAGAAATAACAGAGTAATTGCCGTCAAAACTCTCAAACCGTGTTTATCCATAATTGAATCTCCTTTTTATCCGGTTCTATGCGATTTACTCACTTTCCGGCCGATTTCGCCAGCCGGTTGCTTCTATTCTCTTAAACTCTTTCTCGATATCGGTGCCCTCATAAAACGAAAGCCACCCCCGCAACCGGTATGACTGTCCCGGCTCCAGGTCAGGAAATTTCGGGTCCGAATGAAAGCACGGGCATTTCTCATTACCCCACGGGTTATAGCAATTTTCCCAGGCAGTGATAATCCATCGTTTGCCGTCGCCGGACCGGCAGGCGACATATGGATTGGTAAAGACCTTATTATCGTTGGTTTGCTGCTCGAAACCGGCCGCCATCTTCGTCATTACACAATTTTGTATAC
>CAZHBL010000310.1:0-6760 GCA_964530105.1 uncultured Pirellulales bacterium
ATCAACTCAACCAGACTGCTTCTGTCAATTTCAAATCTTGGCATGAATGGCACCAATATGAAAGACAAAACGCATAATATTGCCATCTCTATCACAAAGCCGATAACCAGCGCCCAGACATTCCGCATTACCAAAGCCATGCCGATTGATATTATCGTGCCCAATATTGCGCTGCCCTGAATGAGAAATACCGCCCGACCAAATTTATATTCTTTTTCAAGAACGTGAGCACGGGGGCTGACAAAACCTCTCAATGCTATAGCAATAAAAGCAACTCGCAGCAACTGTAACAATTCCGGTTTACCATAGAACGAGCTAATCAATGGCGCCGAAAGAACCGCGATCCCGTAAAGGCACAACGCACGAGTGACCTGCATCCACCAGGCCACATTCAGATAACGATCATTTGCACCTTGCTTGTTTTGGATAATCGATTGCTTTACCCCCACCTCGGTAAGAGCCTCAAGGGCCAATGAAAAGCTCATAACAATTGCCATTATTCCGATCTGATCCGGGGCCAGAATCCGAGCAAGAATCATGCTTCGGATAAATCTCATGCTCCGCCCGGCAATCGTTCCGACACTTAAAGCCACCACGGCACGGGCACTCTTGGCCTTAATATCCGTACCTTTTAGTTGGCCAACTTTATCCGAGATTGTCTTGCGTATTGCCCCAGTGGATAACATGCTGCTTGATGCTTGTGTCACGCCTTTCCTCTGATTTTAGAGTAAATACAACCTTATACCATTACGTAACAGACCAAATAAGTAGCTCATAGTCTTAAAGAGTTGGAACAGCGTCAAATTCCGAAATTGCTGTTTGATTTTTTGCGATGGATATTCTCAAGCTTTGAACCAAATCAGAACAATATTTATTATTGTTTGACTGCGAACGCACTTCGTCCCCGTCGGGCGCACCAGTCAATTACCCTAAGCTCATTTAATACAAGCTCTTATATAGCTCTTGTCGAAACCGGTCCTCACCGGTATCTTCTCATTATCTATTTTTGCACAGAGTTCGTATCCTGAACATCGCTCGAAGTCTCAACATACTCAATTGCTCTGACTTTACCGTTTACATCAGGGAAAAAATCGAGTACAGGCTCAGCAATATCCTTCGCCGCTGATCGGACCGAATTCTCAAAAACCGAGCTTATCTGAACCTGTGTCACATAACGAGCCGGATTCCCGTTAATATTTGGGGTTCGCCACCCAACACCGGAAAAGACTCTTTCGTCGGATGTAATCTGGCCATTAACAATGTAGAAATTCAAGACCACAGTCTCTTCTGTTTCCGGAGATGGCCTGCGGAAGCGATGTAGTAAACAAGGGAATTCTCTACCGGTACTGGAAATAATTTTTGTCTGTTCGGTGCTATCATGCACCCATCCCCCGGCAACATAACAAATCTGAGGTCGATGGCCCAGCATTGTTCGCGGGTGAGCGGTATAAGCAATGTAAACATTGGCCCACTGGTTGTTTAAGTTATTAATAAATAAACGGTTTAGAAACGCATCATTTCCGGCCACGCGTTGAATGTTCTTCGGAATCGGTACATCTTCGCCGACCCATTGTCCTATCTTTTCAGGGAAAGCACTCAGCGGCACAGGCAACTCAACAGGAGTATCAACAACAAGTTTCAAACGATATGCCAGGACACGATATGTAATGCCGGAGGATATTAAAAGCAAAACGGCCAAAATCCAAACCATAAATACGGGTATTGTGCCCGTTATGGCAGGTGCCGTATAGAAAACCTCAACCCTTTTAGTCAAATCCTTACGTCTAATCGGATACATCAAAGGATATAGCTCCAAAGTAGTAGCAACAATCAACCATCCATCCTTGAACCGCTGTAATTTGACCATCTATGCGGTTAACATGAGAGTACCTCCTCCGTGAAGGTACCAACCTAAAACATATTCATTTTATGTTGCTAATCGGCTTTTTGTCAAGCCTACATCGTGTAAATAGTTCTAAGCTTCCGCTAAACAGACAACCGGTATAATATCAAGATAATAACTCATCTTTTTCAGCAACAATCGGGAAATAGTAACACTATTTATAACATAGACTTATAGAATTATTGGTGTATACGAAAAAGACGACTTCCCTAAATTATACATTCTCGACCCAAATTTAGCTGAATTCGCCAAATAGCCAAAATTATCAAGACTTCCTAACATGTTCCGATAATATTTTTAGAACTAAACCGATCAAATTTTGCGGATATCTCAGCTATTTGAATGCCATACGAAACAGTACCAGTCCCGGTTTCCGAACCCAATCCACGATGCCAGATGCCTTCCGTGTTATTTTATAGGGAATTGGAAATTGATAAGGGGACCTTTCGGGCTTATAATCGACTGTCGTAAAGAAAGAAAATAATATGTTTTTTGCCCGTTTTTCTTTGATATATGCCAAATAAAACGAAAATATATAGCGTTGGCCAGATCAATTCACTCATCAAGACAGCTATCGAAGAAAAACTACCCTCACGATTAATAGTCAGAGGTGAGATAAGCGACTGGAAACATCACACGAGCGGGCATTGTTATTTCTGGCTGAAAGACGAAGGTGCTGTACTGCCATGCGTAATGTGGGCGAGCAAGTTTAAGAATGTCAGGTTCTCGCCCGAAGATGGATTGGAGGTTCTAAGCACTGGCCATATCGACGTTTACGCCCCTGGCGGCAAGTATCAACTTTATGTCGATAAACTCGAGCCGGCCGGCGTCGGAGCCCTTCAACTGGCCTTCGAGCAAATGGTAGCAAAGCTCCTCAAAGAGGGACTATTCGACGAGGCACACAAGAAAGCTCTGCCTCTTTACCCGATGCGAATTGGCATATTGACCAGCGAATCGGGAGCGGCACTGCACGATATCACCGACAGTATTCACAGCCGGTGGCCCTGCGCAAAGCTGTTTTTGTATCCCGTGCCGGTGCAGGGCGAAGGCTCGGCGGAAAAAATCGCCGCTGCACTACGGGACATAAACAGGCGCAATCAAAAACTCGAACTACAAGTTGCGATTGTCGGCAGAGGCGGCGGAGCAATGGAGGATCTGTGGGCCTTTAACGAGGAGGTTTTGGCCAGGGCGATTTTCGACTCGACAATACCTGTCATCAGCGCGGTTGGTCATGAGGTTGACACGACCATCGCTGATCTTGTTGCCGACGCAAGGGCGTCGACTCCGACAAAAGCAGGCGTCGTAGCAGTTCCGGACATGCAGGAAATATTGGTACAGTTGAATTCAACAGAACAAAGACTGGCAAATCAAACCCGGGCAAGACTCAAAATTGCCGAACATCAATTGGAGGTCATCCTGGCCAACGCTTTATTTAGAAATCCACTCGTCCTCGTCCAAAACAGTCGGCAGCAACTGGATGATCTGTCGGCAGATTTGGAAGAGTTCATAAAAGCGATTCTGACCGTCGCGCACAGGGAATTGTCCGCCGCATACGAACATATTATCAGAATTGAGCCGCACAGGCTCCTGGGATATAAAATAATCGAATTGAATAACTGGCAAAACCGCGCTAATGTGGGCATTAGCGCCGCCGTTAATAACTGCCGGATGCAGCTTACGGCGAAGGAAAATCGGTTGAGCGCATTGAATCCCAGGTCAGTTCTACAGCGTGGATATAGCATTACCACCAACAAACAAACCGGCTTACTGGTAAGGACGTCAGAGGACGTCATCATCGGAGACTTTTTAATTACCGAGCTTGCAAACGAAAATTTTATTGAAAGCGAAGTAAAAAAAAAGTAAAACAATACACTGCAAAGAACTCATATCTTGACCTTAGAAAAACTAAGAAACCTTATCCACTATACGAGGTCTAAGTATTTCAAAATGAGTGTCTGCTACGTAAAATAAGCCATTTAAGGCATAAAAATCTTTCTCAAGCTTACGCGGGATTTTGCCTTCCCCTTTATAGAAACAATGTGAAACTGCTGCCCAAGCATCTTGACATATAGTATGCACTTGGATCTCAAACGTTATATTTCCTATATCTTGTTTGCTAAATTTTTCTGGCAGTTTGACATCGAAATGGGGTGCTGCATATTTAAAAACATCAATTTCTATATCAGAAGACTTATCATCTTCCTTGACCACCCTAAAACTATTACGAATAACGCCCTTGATTATTCCCAAATCACCCTGAAAAAGATAGACTACTCTAAGCCCAACGATGTCAGTCATTTCCGTGAAAGGATCAACCATTTTTTTTCTTATGGATTTTTTTAATAAAGAATCTAATTCCTTTATCCGCCCATCTAAATGGTGCAATTTAATACCTCTCATTTTGAGTTGGTCAGAAATGATTTTGTATGCGTTATTCTTCAATAACTCAAATTGATCTTGTCGTTCGGTATATAGCTTTATGATATCCTGTATATTCATATAGCTCTGTGGAGTTTAAACTTTTTTTTCGCCTTCTACGTTGAGCTGAAGCCCAGGTATATTAGGAACCGAAGCTACAGCCGTAAAATTATTTTCTGATAACTGTCCACTGAAATTAAGATGGAAATTCCCTAAGTTCCCAAATACAGATATGTAACCAGGCTCATACCTTATAACATCTAATTCTCCTCTTATTTTGGAATTGGAATCCGTAATTTCATACTTTCCTGTATAGTAATAGCCAGCATCCCCCCCTAAGAGACTTTTATCATGACATAAAATCAAGACGCCACTACCAAACAATTGAAGATTTGAGTTAAAATGAACTGTCCAGAGACCCTCAAACATCGCTAATCCCTTTCATTTAATTATTTCATTAGTAAGTTTTCTTTATTATACCTCTTATTTGTGCATTTGTAAAAAAATATTTAGGATTCTTCCCTTCCCTTATGTACGGTTAATTTTCTTTATTGCAGAAAGTCCAAGACAATGGTATATAATTACAGGGCTTGCTGATAAACGTTAGTTTCTTAATACTTACAGATAAAAAATAAGTTGCAGATTAAATTGGAGATTTATACTGACTTATCCATAAAAGAGAAAGAAATGGCGGCAAAAAAGCAAAAAGATAACAAAGATGACATTGCAGAGATAAGCTTCGAAGAAGCTATCAAGGAGCTTACCAATATTGTCGGCAAAATAGAACAGGGCCAGATCCCCTTACAGGACAGTCTTGAGCAGTACGAAAAAGGAATGGCCCTGATTAAGCAATGCCGGACAATACTGCAGAAGGCTGAAGAACGAATCGAGAAAATAACAAAAGAGCAAGAAACAGAAAACAGCGACCGGCACGAAAAAGATCCGGACGAGCTATTTAAATAGAAGTAGATTCCTGCTTCCGCAGGAATGTAATTTTTCAACGCAATACGAAACGCGAGCGTGGCGGAACTGGCAGACGCGCAAGGTTTAGGTCCTTGTGTCCTTATGGACGTGGAGGTTCGACTCCTCTCGCTCGCATTTTACTATTAGACTAAATGGAGTGAACGTGTAATGAAGCACAAGAGAACCGGAGCCGTGCTTTGCATATCCGCTATTCTTCTATGCTTTTCCTGTAGCTCTATTTCGCACAAAGAAAAATCCGAACCAAATTCCGTACCAGTAACGGCAATATTAGGAGCGTTCGAGAGAGAGGTCACATTGCTCGAAGACCGGCTGAGCGAGCAGAGAGAGCATCAAATCGAAGGAATTAGATTCGTTAGCGGCAAGCTACACGACAGGAATGTAGTCGTGGTCTGGACCGGCATCGGCAAGGTCAACGCGGCCATGACGACAACGCTGCTCATAGAGCATTTCAAGCCTGAACACATAATTTTTACCGGTATCGCCGGAGCAGTAAATCCCGACCTCCGGCCGGGTGACATTGTCATCGCCGAAAAGACGGCACATCATGATATGGGGACAGT
This sequence comes from uncultured Pirellulales bacterium, assembly GCA_964530105.1. Lineage (GTDB taxonomy): Bacteria > Planctomycetota > Phycisphaerae > Sedimentisphaerales > Anaerobacaceae > JAFGPJ01. Next base: position 5,866 of record CAZHBL010000310.1, read on the forward strand.
ATGGCCAGAGGGTCTCTTCGTTAAGGGCGTCAAAAACCGGCTTGACGGCATGGAGAATCCGGTCTTTTTCCCGGCAGACGAAAAACTCGTGACATTAGCCCAAAAAGCCGCCGAGCGAATCGATATGCAGCGAGTGGAAACAGTTGCCGGCCGAAGAATTCCGAAAATCATAACCGGCGTGATTGTCACAGGAGATTCGTTCATCGCTTCGACCGAAAAGTGTGCCGAATTGCGCAAAAAGCTCGAAGCCGACGCGGTCGAGATGGAAGGCGCCGCCGTCGCTCAAATCTGCTACCAGCGGCAAATCGACCACCTTGTGATTCGAAGCATAAGCGACAGTGCCGACGAGGGAGCCGTAACGGACAAACAGATGTTTTACATATTGGCAGCAAAAAATTCCTCCGACCTCGTCGCTGAAATGATCGGGCTTTTATGTTCAGAGCTTTCGACTGAGAAAGGCAGTGAAAGTAAAAAGTCAGGGGATTAAGAATGCTCAGTAAACATTTCAAGTTCGAACGCAGGCAGACCAGCATAAGAATCGAGCTTATTGCGGGACTGACGACATTCCTGACCATGGCGTACATTATCGCCGTCAACCCGGCCATCCTTAGTGTCACCGGCATGGACAAGGAAGCTCTTATCGCCGTAACGTGTATTATGGCCGGTCTGGCCAGTCTCGCTGTAGGTTTATTTGCCAACGCACCGATTGCGATGGCGCCGGGGCTGGGACTCAATTCCATATTTGCGTACCTGGTCGTCTCGGAGAAAATGGACTGGCCGACCGCCCTGGGCGTCGTATTCATCGCCGGATGCTTCTTCCTGATATTGACCGGCCTGGGACTCTGACGCCGGATCGTCGAAGCGTTCCCAACGTCCCTTATCTCGGCAATCAGTG
>CAZHBL010000311.1:0-6757 GCA_964530105.1 uncultured Pirellulales bacterium
AGAATACCGGCCTGAGCGGCGGGCAGTTCCAGAGAATCGTTATCGCCAGAGCGATCCTGAAGAATCCGGCGATTCTGATTTTCGATGAGGCTACAAGCCAGGTCGATGCCGACAGCGAAGCTAAAATTCACAACGCCATCGAGGAAATTATGCAGGATAGAACTTGTTTTATCATCGCTCACAGATTCAGCACTGTTATCACAGCGGACATAATAGTAGTCATGGATAATGGACGGATCGTTGCTAAAGGCCAGCATAATGAGCTGATTAAGACCTGCACACTGTATCAAAGCCTGTATGAAACCCAGTTAGTGAAAGCTTAGTATGGGAATTTCGATGATGAGCCTGGCTGCAGAATAGATGCGCCATTGTTCGGGCCGGCCTTAAAAAGCCTGCGACTTTATGCTTCGGCGGAATCTAAAATTCGTACTTTGATTCATAGTAAGCTGCTCATCTTGCCGATTAAATTAGTTATTGTAAGCTAAAGATGCGGTGGCGAGCATTTTGAACATAAATTGAGGTTTTTTGTATCATTTTTTTATATTAAAATCCTTTGACGTTTAGGGGAAATAAAGTTATGCCTAACCTTTCACGACAAAACAAAGCACACGAACTTTTCAAGCGGTACGAGGGCAATCCAATAATGACGCCGGACAATTGGCCCTATCCGACAAACGCGGTCTTCAATCCCGCGGCAGCTAAGTTAAATGACGAAACGCTGCTGTTGATTCGCGTCGAGGATATGCGCGGCTTTTCGCATTTGACGGTCGCCCGTAGTGCCGATGGATTCACAAACTGGCAGATTGATACTACGCCGACCCTCGAAGCCGACCAAAGCTCCCGGGAGGAAAGGTGGGGGCTGGAAGATCCTCGCATTGTCTGGCTGGAGGAGCAGAAGCAATTCGCCGTTACCTACGTTTCTTTCAGTGAGGGCGGTCCCGTCGTTTCGCTGGCGATTACCAAGAATTTCAAAACATTTGCTCGGCTGGGATCTTTGCTTCCACCGGAGGATAAGGATGCCTGCCTGTTTCCGCGCAGGTTTAACGGACGGTTCGCGTTGATTCACCGGCCGATTGTTCGGGGCGAAGCTCATATGTGGATCAGTTTCTCGCCCGACCTTAAGCATTGGGGCGATCACAGGCCGTTGATTATGACCAGGACAGCCTATTGGGATTGTCACAGGGTTGGGCTGGCTTGCCAGCCTATCGAAACATCGGAAGGCTGGATGTTATTTTACCACGGTGTCCGTAATACGACAGCGGGAGCGATATACCGGGTTGGATTGGCTCTTCTGGATCTGAACTCACCCTGGAAAGTCCTGCGCCGAGGTGATGAGTGGGTCCTTGGACCAAGTGCACTTTACGAGCGTATAGGAGATGTCAGCGATGTTGTATTCCCCAACGGCGCCACTGTTCACAAAGAAACTGATCAGGTTAATCTATATTACGGTGCTGCCGACAGCACCGTCGCTGTAGCGACAGCTAAATTAAGCGATTGTATAGAATATATCATGTCCAGCCCGAAAGTAGACGAGTAAGCCGCCGGTAAATCCGATTATACATATTATTCGTGACGCAGAGCGATGATAGGATCTACTTTGGCGGCATGGATTGCCGGATACAGCCCGAACAGGATACCGATCGTCATACTGATCAGCAGAGGCAGGATTATTCCTTTCCAGGTGAGAATCGTGGTCATGCCCGAGAAGTGTGTGATTAGGCTGGGTATCACCGCACCCATCCCTAAGCCGACGAGTCCGCCGGTCGTGGATAGTACAACCGTTTCGACGAGAAATTGATAGATAATCTGCTTGCGCTTAGCCCCGATAGCTCGGCGGATGCCGATTTCGCGGGTACGCTCAGTTACGGAGGCCAGCATGATGTTCATAATGCCGATGCCGCCGACCAGCAGGCTGATGCAGGCGATGGAGCCCAGGACGATGCTCGAGCGGCGCTCGGTGGCCTCCGCCTGGCGCAGCAAGGTCAGAGGTACGCTGACGATGTAGTCCTTCTTCTTGTGGAACTGGCCGAGCATACGCTCGATTGCTCTGGCGGTCGATTCCACGTTTTCGATCCGGTCGACCTGCACAATTATCTGATGCAGTTCGACCCGCTCTATGGCGCGCGAGCCAGACGTAGTTCGCATGACTACGTCTCCGAAGTACTGGTGGGCTACGGTGATCGGGATATAGGCGTCCACCTTCTCATCGGGCATCTGGAGGTCGCCTGCCTTGTCTCCTTCGCTTTTTATGATACCGATGATCTGGAATAAATTGCCGCCGATCCGTACCCATTCACCGAGATTGTGCTTTGTGGCCAGGAGTCTTCTGGCGCCAAACTCGGTCAGTACCGCCGTGGGGGCCGGGTTTTCCTGGTTGACCGGCAGAAGGACCCGTCCTGCCAGGACCTCCCGGCTGACTAATTGGAACCATTCGGGCGTAGTGCCTACTACGCGGACCTCCAGAGTTCTCTCGCCGAGTCGGCTGTCCTGGCGCAGCAGCTTCGCCGGGGCGGTCCGCACCACGTGCTCAAGACTCTCGGATATTCGCAGATGGTCATCGTAGGTCAATCCGTACATGCTCATTGGCGAGCGGCTCTGGCCTCCGGAATCTGCTTCGATTGACTTGACTGACGAAATGATAATGTTGTTGCTCCCGAGCTTGCGTATCTGCTCTAAGGCCTCCCTGCCGGCCCCTTCACCGACCGAAAGCATCGCTACCACGCTGCCGACGCCGAATACGACTCCCAGCATCGTCAAAAACGATCGCAGCTTGTGGAGCAGCAGGTTCTCCAGGCCCGACCGGATGTTCCTGATGAATTTGACCCCGTTCCAGGTCATTGTTTCTGACTGCCCCCCAATTTCTCCTGGAAAAATTTTATCCTTTCTTCTGTGGACATATTTTTAAGCTTTTCCTTTTCCTCCTCGGACATATTCTTCATCAGCTCCATCGCTTTTTGCATACCTTCCTTCATCTGCTTTTGCTGTTCCGGAGTCAGATTCGGCATTGCTGCGGGCATTTGACCCGGCGGCAAAGTCGGCATGCCCTGGGTCTGATTTGGCGGCGTCGGTTGTGGGCCGGAGTCGGTCGGAGCAGGAGTTGTGCCTTCAAGGCCGGTCTTCCGGGAGGCGTCGAGGCGGTCGCGAACCTGCTGATCGATGGCGTCGGGCTTTTTGATAGCCTCATTCGGTTCGGCACCGCCGGGCGGCGCACCGTCAACAGTGGAAGGCTTTAAAGGCGGGTCGAGCAGGACAACCTCTCCTTCCTTCAATCCGCTAATGATCCGGATCATCCGGTTGTCGTCCAAACCAATCTCGACTTTGCGCGGTACAACGGATTTGCCTTCGCGCACATAGACGATGGCATCTCCAGCGATGCGCGTAACGGCCTGGATAGGCACATAGACCACGTCGTCATACTTCTCGACGATAATCTCCACTTTGCAGGTCATCCCCGAGCGAAGCTCCGGGTCATCCGTGTCAATATAAACCTGCGTATTGAAAACCTTCAGATCGGGATTGAGGAACATGTTTGTGGAATCGGGAAGCGGGGCGACCATGCCGACCGTACCGAGGAATCTCTTGCCGGGCAGGGTTTCGACCGTGACGATGGCGGGCTGCCCGATCCGCACTTTCGCCAGGCTCGTTTCGTGGATACCGACCTCCGCCATTGTCGATGCGTCGGTAGGCATATAAATCAGCTCCTGCCTCTCGAATACCTGCTGGCCCTCGGCCAACGGTTCCTTCATCATGCTCGCAAGCCCGCCCTTGGCACTGGTGGCATAGACGACCAGCCCGTCGCACGGGGCGAGGATGGTCGTTTTTTTGATCTGATCCTCGATCTTTAGCAGCTTTGCCTGCTGCCGGGAATACTCGGCTTCCTTGGCTTTCAGGTCGGCCGCTGCCTGCCTTTTGTCGGCGTCGGCTTTACGCTTGGCTCGATCCAGGGCCGATACGGCCTGCTGCACATCGCTTTGGAACTGTCGAATCTGCCGTGGGTAGGTGAAATCCTGCAGTAGTTTGAGGTCGGCCACTGCAAGATCATATTCCAGCTTCCTGCGTTTAACCGTAATCTCATCGGCGGCCCGCTCGGTCTCGGAGAGATACTTCTCCTCATAAAGTCTGTTAGACCACTCCAGCGTCTGCTCGGACCGCTCAAGCTCCTCATTCGCAAGGGTAATTCTCTTGTTCGCTTCGTTGACGTCCTTGGGATACTGGCCCTCTTCGTACTTTTTCAGGTCCTGCCGTGCGAACTCCAGGGCCAGGTCTGCCTGATTGACGTCACTTTCCGCCTGACTTGTGACGATAGCGAGATTCTCCTTGGCGTTTATGTACGCCGCCTCGGTATTCTGAACACTAATCTCCTGATTGATCTTGCCGTCCTGCAGCGTGCTGGCGTCCAGCTCGACAAGGAGGTCTCCTTTCTTTACCCGAGTCCCTTCGCGTACGAGGGTGATGATGGATGTCCGTCCTTCGACCTCGTTCTTTATGATGTGCTGGTCGCGGGCTTTGATAGAGCCCGATTCGACGACGCTGATGGTCAGAGGCCCTCGTTTGGCCGTAAAGGTCGGCACATCCTGCCCCGTTGCTTTGCCGCCCCGGAATACCGCGAGCCAGACGATGCCCGCCCCGATCAATACGATAATCACAAGAGCGCCGAGCAATCCTTTTCTGCGGAGTTTGGGGCTATGATCGTTCACATTATCATTTTGAGGTGCCATAATTGATTTCCCTGACAATACACCCTTACATTCGTAGCGACCTGTTCTTCACGAACCTGGGCAGCGCCACCGCTTCAAAAAGTTGCCCGTGTTTTGCGCAAGGGCAAATATTTCTTGAAGGCAATTCGTTATTTTCGCATAGAAAACATTTTGCCTTTATGCCTGAGTTTGTGTTTGTTGAGGATAATCAATCGCGAATTTGGCACGCACTTTCTCAAGCATTTGTGCCTTCTTCTGAATTCTCCAGACGAGCACGGCAATGGGCTCTCTTTTTCTGTCTTTGAAGGTTATTATTATTCTTCCGAAGCCCATGAGCCGTTCGAGGAAATCGCTCGTATCGATGCGGCTGTTATAGTCCTCCCTGCCTATTTGCTCGCCCGATTCGGTCGGGCCTTCCTGCAGGTTCATATAGTTCGGCGTTATTGTCATATAATAGAAAAGTCCCTTGAGCCAGGAAATCAGAATTGTAAACATGCCTATTATGCCGACAAGAAGATAACCGGTAGCGTTGACGCTCAAAGCAAGGTGTTTGAAAAGCCTCATAAAACCCACGACCCAGCCGAGCAGATGCAGCCATAACAAGAAACAACCTAAGCTTACCAGGGTTATAATAAGTATTTTGATGCTTATGCTGTATTCCTCAACAAGGAAATTCAGAAAAAATATTGCCAGCCAGATACCGCCTATAACGACTCCTGAAATCGAACCGAAGAAACAGAAGTCGATTTCGTTTAAGTACATTATCACAGAAGCAAGAATCGACGCGACGATTGTGGGAGCGTAGAGTATTTTGGGTGTCCAGTTAAAGATAATCAGCCAGTCACTGACGTCCGGGTCCAGTTTCAGGACCTTCTGCATTTTTAATCTTGTTCTAAGAGTATTTCGAAGGATGAACCATGCCCCGACCGAAGTTGCGAGAATGCCTATGGCTATATATACGGCTATCATTTGATTAGACAGCCATTCGATTTCAGAAGGTTTGGGAAGCAGGAAATAAGTGAGAATGAATAAGATAACTATCAGTCCGACGAGGCCTGAAACCCAGAAGATGATTTTCCTTTTTGCGCTTTTGGAATCATTCTTCTGGTCAACATTTCTGTTGTCTTCGGCTTTCTGTTCTTCCATGATATGCCCTTTCAAAAATGAGCCTTGAGCCGCGAATAATTGAAATCAGGCACATATTACTCAATATTGTCCGGAAGCACAATAGGTTCCCATCTTACTTTCGCGGCTCCGAGCAGCGTGCCGGAGGCGTAGGCCAAATCGACAAGCGCTATCTGGTACTCGGCCAATGCCAGAATTTCGGCTCTTTGAGATTCGGCAAAAGTTGCCTGCACCTGAAGTACGTCGGTAGATGTCCCCAGGCCGAGTTCAAACTGGCGTTTTTCGGCCTCAAACAGCCGGCCATCCAGGATCGTGCTTTGCCTGCTGGCCAGAACACGCTGCCAGTTCGCCTCAAGCTGGTCGATAGCATTAAGCACCTCAAGTTCAATAAGTGCTTCGCGACTATCGCGGCTGGCCAACCGCTGCCTGCGCTGGTAGTAGGCCTGCCTAAGCTGACTTTTTGCCGCCTCATTTCCCAGCGGCACCAACAGTTGCAGCCCGACTCTATGATCCTCAAATCTCTTGTTGAAAAGCAAATCAAATGAGTCGTCTCTCGTACCGCCCAGGCCGTTCACATTATACTTGTAATCCATTGTGACCAAAGGCAGCGACTGGTTCCGCATATAATCGACAGTGGCGAAGTCTTCGGCGATTTGCAGCTCCAGTTCGAGCATTTCCATACGATTGTCCATGGCTGTTGCCACCAATTGCTTTTTTTCCAACTCATAACGGACAGGATCCGGCTCGGTGGCAGGTATCAGCACCGTGGCTGTCTGCATTCCAAGGCCCGCCTTATTAAGCGTCCGCTTGAGGTCACGTTCACGATCGCGCATGTTGTTTTCAGCCAGGATAATAGCCTCAAGCCGCTGTGCTACTCCGGCCTCGGTTCGGGTAATCTCTATCTGCGGTTTGTCGCCTGCAGCCACAAAACGACC
>CAZHBL010000312.1:0-6755 GCA_964530105.1 uncultured Pirellulales bacterium
TAAGGTCCGCGTCCAGGCCTATATACTGACCGCTATTAGGCGGAGTGGGTTTCCATGCGGTCCTGGGGGGAACCGTAAAGCTCCAGATAGCACCTACCCATGGACTGTCCGGATTGTCATCATTGATCTCATCGACTCGCCAATAATAAGTTGTTCCCGGAACAAGCCCATCCTCAAAAGGAAATCCGGGAAAACCGACAACAAGGTACGTCGTGAGCTTGTCCATGTTACCACGGTACGCCTCCGGGGCGCTATTTTGCACATCGGCCAAATTATCGCTCATATATACATCGTGGGAGACTGCGTCATATCCGCCTGTCCAGGACAGAGTCGCCCAGGTATCCTCGTAAATGGATTTATCAGCCGGAGCTGGTTCAGAGGCCGTGTAAATGCGCATCAGCAGCTCGATCTCGGCAATCTGCATGCTGTTGGCAGCGGCCGGATCGCGAACGGTCGGGAACATTATCTGGTAGTGCTTGTATGACACCTCGTTATCGAACTGGATCGGAGTTTCATTCATCGTACGCCGAGGCCACTCCGTAGTGCCGGCAAAGTCCACAATGCGTCCTTCGGCGATCAAGGTATACGGCCCGTCGATGCTATCGTTGGAGCCGGACAGCTCGTAGCTGACGGGATCGCGTTCAATCGCATCGTTTGCCGTAGTGAATGTCAGCCCGGTAACTATGGTCGGCCCCATAACCGGCGTTACGCGGAGGCCGGTCGGCTCTAAGTTTCCTTTGAAGTGCAGAAACTTTGTCAGTATCTGGTCGTCAAAACCATTAGGTGGTATTTCGTTGGGTGGCCAACCGTTGTTGTCGCCACCAGTAGTTAAGCCGTCGTTAGGGACTCCCTGCACGATGTCAAACGGGCCCGTGACGTCGACTCCCTGCGCCATTGCCATTGAGTTCAATAGCAGGGTGGACACAATAACAACTACAAGTAACAATTTCTTAGACATAATAATCCTCCTTCGAAAAAGGATGTTAAAATATAAGCGACCGATAAGAATTTTACTTTCACTGCATTTATTGAAGTGTCTGCCCAAGACATCTTTCTTAGACTTGTTGTTACCTCCTTCCTTTAGGAACTAACTATATATAATGATGATAAGGTAAAATTCTTATCTCCGAAGCATACGACTTCGGTCGTCTTGTCCGTTCCTTGTTATGCTTCAATACCCTCAGGAATTGAAGACATTCCACTCACTAGGAAGCAGAAATTTCATAGATATGTACCGATTAGGGTACACTCTTCACCAAGCTTTAATTTACCAAATTATGTAGCTTCCCGTCAAGAAAAATTTCGGGAATTTCTTCGCCGGCCGGGAGACAGCGTTTCCTCCCGGGAAGATGAAGTGTCTGATGGGAATTATCACCGGAAGCCCGGAAATGTCTAAATTGACAAGAAAAAACTACCGAACCAGCCATGAAAGCCGATAAAGTAACTTGTGGGGGGAGTTCGCGAACCGCCCCTACTTTCGATTTATGGGTGAAATCTTCGATATGCCTGTATTTTTGAAATATTTTTCTTTACTTCTCACCCAAAAATACGTAGTCACCACAATTGACAAGATTGTTATGCAAGGTTTATATTGGATAAAAGAGATAGTTCCAAAAGCTTCAAAAAGGGCTCTGTCTTCAAGCACTCATGCCTAACTGTCATGCGTGCACGCTTCACCAGGCAAAAAGCAGGGCCCTTTTTTACATTGCTTTTCGTATGCGATATCTTCGACAGGCAAAGACATTCCATCCATCGAAAAGACGCATGTTATGCCACCACAGGCACACACTTCACCAAGTACTATATATACCGAATTGCCCAGCTCCCGTCAAGGAAAAATTATCCATAATTTGTAGATTAATCATACGAAATGAAAAATGCCTGAAAGAGTAATCAATAGAGTAGAAAATGGTTGCGATAGAGATAAAATTATGGTATTTTAATTATAAATAAGCACAATAGAATAGAGTAGTTAAGAATGCTTTCATGAGAGATCGATGTTTTGATGGCATTAGGAGGAATCATCATGATAAGTAAATCACGAGGATTCACACTAATCGAGCTACTGGTTGTCATCGCCATTATCGCGATTTTGATGGCGATATTGATGCCGGCGTTGAATCGTGTCAAGGAGCAGGGCAAGCGTGCGGTCTGCCTGAACAATCTCAAACAGTTATCACTTGCATGGATTATGTACGCCGACGAGAACGATGGTAAGCTCGTCAACGGTGCTATAGGCTATAGCAATAGCAATCAACCCTGGGGCGACCACAGAAATGAGCTGGCGTGGGTGGACCGGCTCGAAACAGACTATGATGCACAGTTGCAATCAATCAAAGACGGCGCTTTGTGGTCTTATACCAAAGACACCAAACTCTACAAGTGCCCGACTGGCCGGCGCGGCCAGGCGCTGACATACGCAATTATGTTTTCCATGAACGCCGTCAACCATCCCTGGACTCAGGGAATACGCGGCGCACATGTCAAGAAAATGAGCGAAATTGTAAATCCTGCCCCTCCCTTCAGACTCGTTTTTATCGACGAAGGCTATATGACGCCGGATGCTTATGCCGTCTATTATGATCAGGAGGTATGGTTCGACAGTCCTCCTGTCCGGCACGGCGACGGTGCAACCCTCTCTTTTGCAGATGGGCATTCCGATCACTGGAAGTGGAAGGGAACGGATACCATACAGCATGCCAGAGATGAGGAAAACACGGGCCCCCAGGTCGGCTGGGCGCCTACCTCACCCGAAGGCTTTCAGGACCTCTACAGGATGCAGAGAGGCTGCTGGGGAAAATTAGGTTATAATCCAACGCACTAAAAGCTCGTATCGTATATTGCGTATTGCGTTGAACATAGACACAGAAACCGACCGGAGCTATGTCTAAGGATTATGCAGCTTTTTTTATTCAACACGACGGGCACTGAGAATGGTATCAGTCCCCACAATTGACAAACTGAGCTGATTTATGTATAAATGTGAGAGCTTTTCTTTACCTGTATAATGGGCTTCTTGGAGGAGAAACTCCATATGGCTTGCCGTCAGCGGAATCTGCTCGAATGAAAGCTTCCTGGCATGTTATAATCCAGTGATTTTCCTTGACGAAAAGATATTCAATTGGTATAAATGAAATAATAAGCATCTATGGGCTTTTTGTCTTGTAGTGGATGTAATTGCTGGTGTTTATTTGGCATTTTCACATAACAGACAACAGCCCATGTTGATATTTGAAGGAAGGAGGTAGTTGCATGTCGTAAATAATGTTCCGGGTGGACATAAATTAAATGTAATGAAGATGAAAATTGTCATCGGTCATATTTGTTTTATTAACTTTGTTTAGGAGGATTATCATGTGCCGGAAATTAATTTGCTTATTAACTTTTATTGTTGTGCTGGGTACGGCAGGTAATGCCTGGGCCGAACTCGTGGGGTACTGGAGGTTTGATGAGGGCTCAGGAACCATGGCCTACGATTCGAGCGGCAATGGTCACGACGGTACCATTGAAGGCGATCCGCAGTGGGTAGCCGGTATGTACGGCCAAGCGCTGGATTTTGACGGAGCTGCCGATTACGTTGATATTGGATTAGGCGCTGGTGATTATTTTGCCACGTTGAACAGCGGCCTTACAGTTGCGGCGTGGATCAACCGTGCCAGTACCGGTACGTATGACATTGCTTTCGGCGCAGGTCGCAATCCCGTTGGCACCGCGGCAGGGGATAACAACAATGGCTGGAAGTTCGGTATTGACTCGGGCGACGTGATTAAATTCACAACACTTGGCATTCTCGATTATACAGGCTCAGTGGGAGTTCCAGTCGGAGAATGGTCACACATAGCTGCTACTTTTAATGAAGCCGGAACCGAATTAAAGATATATCTCAACGGTGAGTACCAGCAAACGATCAGTGGTAACGGCCCCGCTAATCCGGCGACCGGATTATACGCAATAGGTTTGGGAGGAACCTGGGAACTTGAATACTTCGACGGAATGCTTGATGAAGTACGCGTTTACAATCAAGTATTGACGGATCCCGAGATTCTGGCTGCTATGGAAGGTAGCAAAGGATATCCTTACGCCCTGAGTCCCTCGCCGGAGGATGGTACCCTTCATGCCGACACGTGGGTTAACATCGGCTGGAAGGCGGGAGATTTTGCGGTTTCACATGATGTTTATTTGGGCGATAATTTTGACGATGTCAACAACGGCACCGGCGATACTTTCCGCGGCAACTACCCTGATACGTTTTACATTGCCGGCTTTTTCGGATATGCCTACCCGGACGGTCTGGTTCCGGGCACAACCTATTACTGGCGAATTGATGAAGTCAATGATGCCGACCCGAATAGTCCGTGGAAAGGCCCCGTCTGGAGCTTTGCGGTTCCGCCCAGGAAGGCGTATAACCCTATTCCCGATGATGGCACGGAATTTTTAGCGGCCGACGCGGCCACTTTAAGCTGGACGGCTGGTTTCGGCGCGAAATTACATTACGTATACTTTGGCGACGATTTCGATACTGTAGCAAATGCCGCCGGAGGTACTCAGCAGGTGGCTGCAAACTATACTACAAGCCAGCTCGAATCAAATAAGACTTACTATTGGCGTGTAGATGAGTCCGACGGTATTGTTATGTATACAGGTGACGTCTGGAGCTTCAGCACCAGACCCGAAATACCTGTTACCGATCCCAATCTTCTCGGCTGGTGGAAGCTTGACGAGGGCATTGGTAATATCGTGCTCGACTGGTCCGGCCACGATAACCACGGAACGCTGGCAAACGGTCCGATATGGGTTGAAGGTAATGACGGAGGTGCGCTGCAATTCGACGGCTCAAATGATTACGTTGATCTGGGTACCCCGGCTGAATTGTATATACCCGATAATTATACTTACACCGCCTGGTTCAGGGTCGGCGAGGACATAAACGGCGACAGCGGTCCTCAGTATCTGCTGTGTATCGGTTCGAGAAGCGACCTTGTTTTCGGCGTAGAAGATGCTGTCGGCGTCGATGGAGACCTGTCGTTACACTACTACGATACCGCTCCCGGTTTTCACGCGGTAGGTGTGGGTAAAACGGTTTGGTCTTCGGGTGATTGGCACATGGTTGCCGGGACTAAAGACTCAGCGACCGGCCACAAAATATATCTGGACGGAGAATTAAAGAACTCAGATACAAACACCAATAACGACAATTATGCTACAAGCAGGATGGTTTCATTAGGTGCAAGAGCATGGACGGGCCATCAATTTTTCAACGGCACTATCGATGATGTGCGTATTTACAACAGGACGCTGACGCAGGATGAAATTCAGAAGATTATGCGTGGCGATCTGTTCGTTGCCTGGAGCCCGAATCCGGCCAACGGATCAACGCCGGGCGTTGACGAAGTTCTGCCCTTGACCTGGTCACCGGGAGACAGCGCTTCGCAGCACGATGTGTATTTCGGCACCGATATGGACGCTGTCGATGATGCTGATACCTCTACAGCCGACATCTATCGCGGCCGCCAGAACGGCACGAGTTATACTCCCCCCGAAGGCGTCGAATGGGGCGGCGGGCCATACTACTGGCGAATCGACGAGTACAATACCGACGGCTCAATCAGCAAAGGCAGAACCTGGAGATTTACAGTAGCCGACTATATCCTCGTGGACGACTTCGAAAGCTACGATGCCAGCGACAATCAGATCTGGTACGCCTGGCATGACGGCCTTGGCTACGGCGCACAGGGATCTGCGAATTACTACGCCGGTAACGGCACCGGTGCCGCTGTAGGCGACGAAACTACCTTTTCTTATACTGAAGAAAGTATAGTAAACAGCGGTCGTCAGTCAATGCCGGTTGTCTACGACAACAACAAGCAGGGCTACTCGAAGTATTCGGAGGTAGAACTCACATTGACGGCCCCCCGTGACTGGACTAAGAGTGGCGTTAGCGAATTGTCGCTGTGGTTCAGAGGCTATCCTGCGTCCACAGGCAGCTTCGTTGAAGGCCCGGTCGGAACATACACTATGACCGGCTCCGGCGCCGATATCTGGGGCAACTCTGACGAGTTCCACTTTGCTTTCAAGACGCTCTCCGGCGCCGGCTCGATTGTCGCAAGAGTCGAAAGCGTAGAGAACACATGGTCCTGGGCCAAGGCCGGCGTTATGATTCGCGAGACGCTTGATGCGGACTCCACGCACGCGATGATGGTAGTGACACCAGCTCAGGGTGTTTCTTTCCAGCGACGCAACGTAACGGCCGGCACAAGTGCCGCCGATACGACGGGTGGAATCTCCGCGCCGTACTGGGTGAAGATAGAGCGTGACTTATCCGGCAACTTTACAGCTTACAGTTCGACTAATGGCTCTACCTGGCAGATGCAGGGCACGCCGGACAACATCTCGATGAGTTCGAATGTCTATATCGGCCTGGCAGTGTGCAGCACTAATGCCCCTTTGACATGCCAGGCGGTATTCTCCAACGTCACGACCACCGGCTCAGTTGGTCCACAGTGGGCGCACCAGGACATCGGCATAGTCAGCAATGATGCTGAGCCGCTTTATGTGGCCGTGTCCAACAATGCAGGCACGCCTGCGATTGCGATCCACGATGATCCGGCTGCTGCAACGATAGACGCCTGGACGGAGTGGGTAATCCCCCTGCAGGCATTCGCCGACCAGGGCATAAGCCTGACCGACGTGGACAGTATTGCGATCGGCCTTGGAACCCAGGGCAATATGACGGTGCCCGGCGGTTCCGGCAAGAT
>CAZHBL010000313.1:0-6739 GCA_964530105.1 uncultured Pirellulales bacterium
ACTGCTGTGGACCAGGTCACGTTAGGCAAGACGGGATTGAAGCTGAGCCGGCTCGGCATAGGGACCGGCACCAATAGCGGTAACGTCCAGCGATCGCTGGGGGCCGACGGCTTCAACCGGCTGATACACTACGCGTACGACCAGGGCATTACGTATATCGACACGGCCGATAGCTACAAAACCCATACGATGGTTCGTGAGGCGATCAAGGGGCTGCCGCGTGAGAAGCTGTTCATCCAGTCCAAGATGCCGGGCGTGCCCGAAAAGCCTTTGGAGGTACTTGACCGTTATCGCAAGGAGCTGGGCGTCGATTATATAGACAGCCTTCTTACGCATTGCGGCGTCACGGCCAACTGGGACGATGAACGCCGGAGAGTGCTGGACGCCCTCGAAGAGGCCAAGGACAAGAAGATCATCCTCGCCCACGGCATTTCGTGCCACTCGCTGCCCGCCCTGACCAGGGCGGCCGAGCTGGACTGGGTGGACGTCAACCTCGTGCGGATCAATCCGCAGGGTGCTCACATTGACACGCCGGCCGAGACGTGGAACGCCACGAGCGACCAATCTTATCTGCCTGACGTGCTTAAGCAAATCAAGATCATGCGGCAAAACAATCACGGCGTTATCGGCATGAAAATCATCGGCAACGGCGACTTCACCAACCCCGAGGACCGTGAGAAGTCCATCCGATTTACCATGCAGTCCGGCCTGACCGACGCGGTCGTGATAGGTTTCAAGAGCCCCGCTGAAATCGACGAAGCCATCATGCGCATCAATAGCGCTCTTGCAGAGACTGCGTGAAAGCGGCATCGTACTGGGCGCCTGCATCGGGGCGGGATTGGGCGCGTGGGCGATTGAAGTGTCCCGCGGCAGGAAAATGGAAGAATCGGTTCGCTGCGCCGTCGGTGCCGGACTCGGAGAATTCTTCGGCATCACAAGCAAACTTGTCATCGGCATTATCACCTGGTTCACAGTCGCCATTGCCGCTTTCTGACCCTGAAAACTGTCCACCGGCCGGTTCGCTGCACACCGCCATTAAGCTTTCTGCTCCACGCGAGAGTCCGAATAAAGCCCATCCGGAAGTTGCATAGTGACCATTATCAAATTTCGCTCCGTAAAATTCCCTTCGATCTTTTGCTCATAGCTGCATTTTTATTATATTTTATTTGCCGGAGTTATCTGCGGAACCACTACGTAAATTTGGGAGCAAGAAAGCTGTTTGAATACGAATTCAGAAATGTATTAGACGTCAGTTACGGTGCGTACGTCGTTAACGGCGCTTACAG
The DNA here is from genome assembly GCA_964530105.1 of uncultured Pirellulales bacterium. GTDB lineage: Bacteria > Planctomycetota > Phycisphaerae > Sedimentisphaerales > Anaerobacaceae > JAFGPJ01. The sequence continues at coordinate 1,287 of CAZHBL010000313.1, forward strand.
CGGGAGTAGTAATCCTACAGTGGCGCCGAACCATAATGACGCTGTAGCAATAATTCGAGAGCTGCTCTGTGGCAATACCGCAGATGTTCGACTACAGGCCAGAGACGCCAGCACTACCGTTTCCATCGTCCAGACATTTACCAAGGCCATCGATATAATCGCCGGGAAACTGGCCAAAATGCAGGAGTTGGCCGAGAAAGCTCCCAGCGGCGACTACTCGCGGGTACAAGTCGAGGAAATGCAAACGCAATTTCAGAACATGGCCAAAGAAATCAATCAAACCGTCAACAGCACGGAATATCAGTTCAATAAGCCTTTCTCCGGCAGCGGCAAGACCTTATCAATCTCCATCGGCAACGGCTCTAAGATCGATATCTTTGCACGGGACTTTCGATTCGATGCTCAAGGTCTCAATATCGCAACGGACCCTCAAAATGCCTTATCGACTATCAACGACGCAATAACAAACATCGATGAATATAAGACATACCTTGACAGACAAGCCGAACGCCTGGGGCATATCACGGCGGCTATCGAATCGGAGATACAGGGCGCCATGGGTGTGGACATGAAGGATTTTCAACCGGAGCTTGCAATGCCGATGGCGGATTACGCCGTGAGTCTGATTTCGAAAGATAAGGAAATCCCGCTGAACGCTCAGGCAAACATTACTTCCGACAAAATCCTGAAACTGCTAAAAGACAGCGACTGAGTAATCTGTCGGGAGTCGTAAAATCCCAGGCAGGGAATTAGTGGCTGGTATCCATGAATACATCCTTGCTCAGAGCATTTCCGTACATCTGCGCTTGACGGAGGCAATCGCAGTATGGTATACTACATATCGGTAAGAGTAAGCTAAATCCTGCCGCTTTAATTCAACTTGTACCGTGTGGCGGCCGGAAGGCAGGCAAGTATCCTGTTGCTGAAAATTTGGAACGGAGGTCGAAAAATGACGCGGGCAAGAATTTCACCATCGATGCAGACAATCTCTTTACTGATTGCAGTTTGCCTTGCCGGCTTTCCCGTGCAGGCTCGATACGGCGGCGGTACGGAGCCGCCGGAGGATACGGTCTATTTTGCTGACCCAATATTGAAAGCCCTCGTCGAAGCACAATTGGGCGTTACGAATCCCACTATTGCCGACATGGTGTTTTTAAAAGAGCTCAGCGCCGCCGGTAGGGGCATAAGCGACCTTACCGGCCTGGAATACGCGATGAATCTGAGCAGCCTGAATCTCGGCGAGCTTTTTTACTACTGGGTCTGGCCGCCGGAGCTGCGCACGAATCAAATCCAGGACATCTCGCCGTTATCCGGTTTGACCTATTTGAAGTCGCTGGACATCAGCAACAATCAGATTACCGATATCTCCGCTTTGTCCGGCCTGACCGCCCTCGAAACTCTGGCTCTCTACAATAATCAGATCACGGATGTCTCAGCCTTGTCAGGCCTGTCGAATCTGACGTCCCTGGACATGGAGCATAATCAGATTGCAGACATCACGCCCCTGTCCGGGCTGACCAACCTTACGTCGCTGACGCTCAGCAGCAATCCGATCGCGGATACCTCGGCATTGTCCAAACTGACCGGCCTCGAATCGTTGTTACTCAGCCGGGCCGGACTCACGACGATTCCCGCCCTGACGGACCTGCCGAATCTCGCATTCCTCGATCTCGTCGGAAACCAGATAACAGACATGTCCGGCCTGTCCGGCATGACAGCCATCGAGACCGTGACTCTTTTCGGCAACCGGATCACGAGCATCCCGGCATTGTCGGACGTGCCGAATCTCCAGGCCCTCGGTCTGGGCGTCAACCAGATTACTGACATTTCCGGCCTGTCCGGACTTACAAGTCTCACAATCGTGGACCTTACAAATAATCAGATCACAGCCATCGGACCCCTGACTGAGCTGCCGAACCTGATATACATGGACCTCCAGAACAATCAGATAACGGACATCTCCGGCCTGTCCGGCCTGCCAAATCTTATTTTTTTGTATCTCAACCGCAACCGGATAGAGACCCTCGATGCCCTGTCGGATCTGCCGAAGCTGAGATTCATGGAGGCCGGTACGAATAAGATTACGGACATCTCTGGCCTGTCCGGCCTGCCAAGTCTCGAAACCGTCGACCTCAGCTACAACCAGATCGAGGCAATTCCTGCATTGTCAGACCTGCCGAATCTCATGTCTATGGACCTGCGGAACAACCGAATCACGGACATCGCCGGCCTGGCCGGGCTGCCGGATATGTCGTCTCTCGATTTGGCGAACAACGACATCGAAGACATCGCCGTCTTATCCGGCCTGACAAGTCTCAGGTCACTGAACCTCAGCAACAATCTTATCGAGGATATTTCCGTTTTGACATCGCATCAGAAACTGGACCTGCTGGACCTGTTATACAATCCGCTCGATGAGGATGCTTACGTCTATAACCTGCCGGCCATCGAAGCGAACAATCCCGGGATGGAAATAAGCTACAACCCGTGTCCCTGGGCCTTCGAACGGCGGCCGTACGCCGGAGCTGGTGACATTACACAAACGCCGGCCCTCAGGTGGACCGCCGGGGCATGGGCCGCTTTGCATGATGTTTACTTCGGGCCGGATGAAGAGATGGTGGCCAATGCGACTCCGGCAGATACGGAGATATATCGCGGCAGGCAGGAACTGGACATAGTCATGTACGAGCCGGAGACTCTTCAGTGGGGCACGACCTATTACTGGAGAGTTGACGAGGTGAACTTTGTCACCATCGAGAATGAGGACGGCACCGAGGACGTCAATGAAATCGTCTGGAAAGGGCAAGCCTGGAGCTTCACCACCGCCGAACTCATCGTAGCCGACGACTTCGAGCTATACACCAACAACCGGGACGCCGGCCAGGCCGTCTTCCAGACATGGATCGACGGATTGGGTTTCTCTCATCCAGAGCCGAACAATCCCGGCAACGGAACCGGTTCGATTGTCGGGCACGACATCTGGACCCAGGGCACCCCGCATAAAACAATCGCCGAAACCGGCATCGTTCACGGCGGCCGGCAATCCATGCCCTTGTATTATAACAACACCGATGAGCCGTACTACTCGCAGACAGATCGAACTTGGCCGGCCCTACAGGACTGGACCCTCAACGGCACGGACACTTTTGAGTTGTACTTTAGAGGCGCTTCGGACAACGGTCAGGAACAATTGTATCTGGCGATAGAGGACGATGCCGGGCAGATTGCCATCATGATTTATCCGAACCCCGATGCGGTGCTCGCTACCGAGTGGCAGCAATGGAGCATCCCGCTGGCGGACTTAATCACTGACGGCATAGATGTCACTGCAATCCGGAAAATATCTATAGGCATCGGCGACCCCGACAATCCACAGCCAGGCAACATCGGCATTATTTACATCGACGACATCCGTGTTATCCAATCGAAGCCGGACAACAACTAACGCTGGATTATTATTGGCAGGGCGGTTCTTCTTGTCAGGATGCAAGGCCGTATGGCTCGATCATCCGCTGGTTCGGCTTAAAATGGTACTGGCACTGCTCGGCCGGCGTACCGAGGACCTCGATTTTGCTCAGGTCGCCCTGGCCCATGCCGGCCTTTGCCATGCTCGTCAGGTATAGTATCTGGGTCGGGTCGAAGCCCATCAGCTTTGTGGCCAGACTGTCCATCGCCAGCGGGTCAAGGCTTGCCAGGGTGATTCGGGTATCGACGGGCGTTCCGCCGACCGGGCCGTTGCCTTCCATGGCTTCGAAGCCGTCGATAATGCCCAGATCTGGATAAATCTCCTGGGCAAGATGGAACATGTTGTAATGCAGGACCGCCTCGCGAGAGAAATTGTCCGCCGTATGAGTCAGCCCCTTATCATTGCCCTTGCTGTCGCACAGCGGCGATCCGAGCAGGACATTTTTCAAGGACAGCGTGGTAACGGCCCGATCATGCGTTTTCATCTTGGCGGCGGAGATAATATACACGTCAGGATCGAGAAAAGTCGAAATAATCCGGATCGGAACGGGACGATTGCCCCTGCCGATTACGTAACGGTACTGCCACGGCTGGGTATTCAAATCGACCAATTTAGCATCATATTCTTTTTCGAGCGCCAGATATCCGTAATTCCTGAATCCGCCGAAAGTACCTTCACGCGAGGGCGTGGACTCCCCGACAAGAACCTGCTTTTTATAATGCGGCCTGAGAAAATCCAGGATACCGCGTATCGCATCCGCATGAGTAGCCGCAAGCTGGCGATTAGTGCTCACAAAGTTCGGTTTGATAAGGATTTTTTTATTGCCGATAGAAGCAATAACTTCGTCCTCGATTTTTTTGAGCGCCTGGTATACGATGTCCCGGCAGTCGTTGCCTTTGATTAGACTGACTTTCGCCGGCCCGGCGGTTTTCTTATAAAGCTGATCTTTACCCACGAGTGGACTGCCGGAGGCTGCTCGTACCAGGGCGGTGCCGAAGGACCCGCCGCCCAGCGTAAGGCCCAAAGCCCCCAACCCGAAACCTTTAAGAATATCGCGCCTGTTCAAATGTCCGTTCACCCTTGCCATTTAAGTTCCTTTCAAAATCCAACTAACATCTTCAATAACATCTTCAAGGGCATTATACCAACTGAAGGCTTAAATGTCGAGAACATCAACGGCATGTTGGATGCAGCCGGGTTATGCCGACATGGATTATCTCATTTTGCGAATGCGAACTTCGATGTCCTTCGAGTCCTTCAACAGCTCGACGAGCTTGTTCGGGTCCGTTTGGCCGTAGTGATAGGGATATAGAATCTTCGGCTTAAATGCCGTGGCCGCATCGGCGACCATTTCCGGCGTCATCGTGTAGGGCAGATTCATCGGCAAAAAAGCGATGTCGATGTTTTTGAGCCGCTTCATCTCCGGCGTGTTTTCGGTGTCGCCGGCGATATAGACCCGTTTGTCGCCGAAGGTGATTATATAGCCGTTGCCCCTGCCTTTGGGATGGAAGGGATTACCGGCGGAACGCTCATGGACGATATTGTACGCGGGCACTGCCTCGATTTTCAGGCCCTGAACGATCTGCACATCGCCGTTAGCCATTACAAGTCCGGCAACTTTTTCAGCGCAGGCTTTGGTCAATACCAGTTGGGTCCCTTGTTTGCGGAGAATTTCTATGGCCTTGGTATCGAGATGGTCGCCATGTTCGTGTGTGAGCAAGATAATATCGGCTTTGGGCATGTCGGTATAATCGGCCTCTGCAGTAACCGGATCCACGTGAATCGTTTTGCCGCCGAACGTGAGCATGAGCGTTGCGTGCCCGATGAAGGTAATTTTCAAATCGCCGGCGCCGGTCTTTATTATGTCCTGCTCGAATTTCGGCTCTGTGCCGGCCTGTAAAATCTGTTCGTTAAGGTCGCTAAGCGCGAAACCTTCTTTGATAACGATGTGCCTGCGATCCGTCAGGATTAACCAGGGCATTGATTT
>CAZHBL010000314.1:0-6715 GCA_964530105.1 uncultured Pirellulales bacterium
CCGGAACCCACGCCTCGCGGTAAACCGTGCCGCGTCCGGCGGCCTCCGAGATAACCAGCGAGCCTTCATCGCCCATGAATGTCTCAAAGTATCCTTGGCTGCTGTTGGTCGTGATTGTCTGATAAAACGCCCTGACGGTCCGATCGCCAAGATCATACTCATAAATAGCCATGACATTGTCGTACCAGTCGTGCCCTTTCCAGTAGTCGATACCGCCGCTGGCCATTACGGACTTGGGATTGGTGCCGAGATACCAGCTATAAATGTCGATCTGATGCGAACCCAAATCGACGATTGGGCCGCCGCCGAGTCCTTTGTACCAACGCCAGTTTCTAAACTGCTGCATCGAGTTGAAACCATACTTTTCCAGAGTGGCCTGATCCATTGCAGCGTTTCTGGGCGAGCCCAAATCCTCGCAAGCCGTCTTGCTGCGATTCCACTGGCCGTTGATAGTGGTTATCTTACCCAGCAGCTTGGCGCCGGTTATCAGCTTGTCGTAGACATGTCTATAGCGAGGATTGCTGCGGCGCTGATGACCGATCTGCAGCAACTTGCCCGATTTCTTCGCCGCTTCAACCATCTTCTTGGCGCCTTCGAGCGTATTGGACATCTCTTTTTCACAATAGACGTTCAATCCGGCCTCAAGGCATGCCACCGCGTGCTCGGAATGCCAAAAATCAGGCGTGGCGATGATGACCGCGTCAAGTTTGTCTTTTTCCTTATCGAGCATTTCCTTGTAGTCAACATACGTATTGTGCTCGTAGCCGTATGCTTTGAGCATACGTGAGACCCGTTTCTGGTTGTACTCCGTCCATATGTCGCAAACGGCCTTGAAACGAATGCCTGGGATATTCCGGCAGGCACTCATCAGCACCTGTCCTTCTGCTCCGGCTCCAAGCAAAGCCACGTTTATATCATCCGGCTTTCCGCCGCCCGCCTGACCGAAAACTGCCGGTGAAAACGCCAAACCAGCCCCAATTGCTGCTGTTGAACGCAGAAAACTGCGCCTGTCTATTCGTTTAACAGTTTTTTGATTATCCATTGTTAACAGCTCCACAAATTTAACTAATTCAATTAATCTTGCACTTTCAATTTTGCCGGGCAATATAGCACGGCAATACCTCACTGTCAAGCATCCATTCGGCTATTTTTCTGCCGATGCCACTCAAAACCATCGTGACTATGACGCTCGTTTACGACTACGTATCGTCCAGCACCGTAAGGTGTCCCTTAGGGAGAAACGTCACAAATCAGCAATATCACATTATCTTTGTGTTCAATTGTAGCTACTTCGCCAAAGGTGTCACAATAATATTGCGATATGCCACGGGCCCGTGGTTTCCCTGGAACATCAGCGGTCCGGTAGGCGCTTCTGTGCCGGTAACGCCACCGGGTGTTTGTTGATCCATTACAAGGTTTTCATGGTTTTCATGCAAATTCCGGCCGTTAAGCTCTACCTTGAGCAGCTTGGCTTTTTCGGTCTTTTTCCCGGAAGAGTCGAACTTCGGCGCCTTAAAATCAATGACGTACTGTTGCCACTCGCCCGGTTTTTTGCTGGCATTAACTTCCGGCGGACTGGCTCCGTAAACTGCACCCATATCGCCGCCGTTCAGTTCCTTGTGGCCCCAGCTATCCAGCACCTGTATCTCATATTCGCCCATAACGTAAACGCCGGAATTAGAGCCTTGCGGCACCATCACCTGCACCTCTATCCGGCAGTCGCCGAATTTCCGTTCCGAGTAAATATCCCGGCTGGCGCCGTGCTCGGGCGTCAGATTAATCATTTCGCCCTTGCCGTCTACGGCAATAAGCATCTTCGGATCGTCCGGCGAGACTTTTGCCTTTCCGACTACCCATCTGTCGCCTTTCCCAGAACTCTCTTTTGTGGTCCATTCGTCCAGGTTCCTGCCGTTAAAAATCAGTTGCGCATCGCCGTATTTATCCTGGTCGAGATTTTTTACAAAGATGTCTTTGAACTCGACCAGCATCGGCGGGCCGGCATGAATCTGGAGCGCCAGAATACCTTCCCTTGCAGAACCATTTAGGTCCTTCGGGTCGTCCGGATTGGTAATCCGGTCGTTGTCAATCAGCTCCATCGTTTTGTAGCCGTTGAGATACTGTATCAGGTGGTTGCTGCGGGCGATGATGTGATACTCGTTCCAGTCCTTGTCCTTGTAATAGCCGGCCTTGATAAGCTCATCGACGTCCGAAACATTACTGATGACCTCTTTCTCGCCCTTCTCGTCGATGACCATAAAATCGCCGACGTTGACCAGCCAGCCCCGGCCTCTTTCGTGATACAGGAACCCGACCTTGCCAGGGTTGTTTTCGACCTCAGCCTGATACCCGCCGACGACCCATCTGTCGATTTCCTTGCTGCGATACTGGATGCCGGAGTTGCCGTTCTGGATGCGGAACTTGATTTTAAGCTCGAAGTCTTTTAGCTTGCCGTCACGCCAGATAAGAAAAGTGTTGCCGTGGGCGGGATTTGCAAGAGTAGTCTGGCCACGGATCACGCCGTCCCTGACCGACCAAAGGCGAGGATCGCCGTCCCAGCCGGTCAGGTCTCTGCCGTTGAATATCGAGACCCATCCCTGCGATGAGCTCGAATCTCCCGCGAACACTGCTGACTCACAAACAAACAGAAACACCAAAACCAGACTGACGACCAGAATAGGAGCTATAAATTTGTTATGTTTATTCATTTGTGTGTACCTCATTGCAGTTCGCCTTTAGTCAAGCGACTTGATTTTGATATTCCTGAACCATACCGGATTGCCGTGATATTGCAAACCGATAGATCCCTCTCGCGACATGTCCTTGTACGCAGTGTCGAATTTGTTGTCGGTTCCATCGGGATTCTTGTGAGCCTCGGTCCATTGGTTCAGGTCCATGTCGATGATGTCCTTGCCGTTGAGATTGACATAGATCTTGTTGTCCAGGCAGGTAATGACATAGTGATTCCACTGGTCCGGCCCCTTGTTAGCATTCTTCGACGGGGGGAGGCAATCATAGATCGCGCCGCACATGCCGTACTTGGTCCCGTCCGTCGTGGCGTGGATCTGCACCTCGATGGCGCTATAGATATTCCTGACGTCGCCCGTGCGGATAAAGACGCCGCTGTTGCCCTTTTCAGGGACTTTGAAGTCCAAATCGAGGATGAAGTTGCCGTACCGTTCCTTTGTCCAGATATCGCCGTGACCGCTCGGTGTCGATGAAAGAACACCACCCGAGCCAAAAGCCCACGAGCCGGGCTCCATTGTGGCGTTCGAGAGGTTATTCTTAAAAACATCCTCGTACTTGACGTCGCTAAGCTCGGCTGCGGTCTTTCTGAAAAACGCTACACATTTGGATATCTCGGGCATCGAGTCGAGCCAGTTGTACTCGTACTCTATCGAGAATACGCCCTTGAATTTCTGACGATCCAGCTCTTCAAGAACTTCCCTGACCTTGCTGACGCCTGTGCCCCAGGGAACATCGTGGGCCGTTCTGTCATTGCCGAACTCATTAAGGTCCTTGAAGTGGAGGCTCCGGATGCGGCCGGCAGCGCCGAGCTTCTTGATCGCTTCGAGAGGATCAATACCAGAGCGCGTCCAATGCCCGGTATCCGAGCAGGAGCCGATCCACTTGCTGCGTCCCTCGCAAACCCTCAGTACCGTGTCCGGGTCCCAATAGAAGGACCGGCCCTTGGGATGATTGTGGAGGGCAACACCGATCTTGTACTCCTGACAGAGCTTGTCGATAAGCCCAAGGGCGTCCTCCGGCGGCTCGGAAACTATGGTCTCGATACCCATTTCCTTGGCAAAATCGAACACCTTCCGGCATTCGGCCTCATTGTTAGGCAGGCCGACTACCCCGTAGTTCGTAAGCTCGATGCCGGAGTCTCGGAGCTTTTGCAGCATCAGCTTTCTATCCGCGGCGGACATGTTATGATCCACTTTTACATCAGGTTTTTCCTTGCTCAGCGTCTGGCCCGGATAGATCTCGATGTATTTCATTTCAAGCGCCTTGGTCTTGTCCACCGCCTCGAAAAACGTGAAGCGATTGAAACTGTACGCCTGCATACCAAGCTTCCAGTCTTTCCAGCTATCAGCCATCGTCACATTGGCCAGGCAGCAAACACACAAAGCAAACGCCAGCATACCAACCGTTACTTTCATTTTCCCGTTCATTTCTTTTTCTCCTACTAATCTTTAGACGTTGTTAATATTGAAAATAGTATAACTATAATTTCCAACCTTCACGATATTCGCGCTTCAGGTACTTATTTGCTTCGGGTAGATTGGTCACTTTGAGGTTCGGGCCGTCCCAGAACAATTTCTCGCCGGCAAGGGCTGAAACGTTGCCGAAAAGAATGGTCTCGCTCAACGGGCCGGCGTAGTCAAAGTTGGCCAGCGGCTTAGGACCACCTTTACACGCCTTTATCCAATCCTGGTAGTGATTAACTCCCCTGCCTAAGAACGGCTCAGGCATTTTAATCTCCCTCATTTTCGAGTACGGTATGAGCGACGGATTGCCGCCGTGGGGAGCGAGTATCGTGCCTTTTTCGCCGTAATACAATCCGCCCTGATCAGGCAGCTTTCGCCCCTGCTCAAGCTCCTCGGGCCTCTCAGGTCTTCTGTCTCCATCGTTCCAGGTCATGGTCACCGGCGGTAGGTCACCGCGGGCGGGGAATTCCCACTTGACCGTTGTCGCCGTCGGATAAGTCTCATTGCTGAATTTGGAGGGCCTGGCCTCGACGCTCGTAGGATATCCCAAATCGAGCGCCCAAAAGGCCGGGTCTATGATGTGGCAGCCCATATCGCCTAAGGTGCCGGTTCCGAAATCCCACCAGCGGCGCCATTCGGCTGGCAGATAAACGTGATTGTAAGGCCGCCACGGGGCCGGGCCTAACCACAGGTCCCAATCGAGCGTTTCGGGGACAGGCTCGGACTCTTTTGGCCGTTCGCCGCCGCCCCAGTTCTTACCGCTCCAAATATCCACTTTTCGTACCTTGCCGATCAGGCCGGACTTGATCATCTCAGCTACCAGCCTGACACATTCTTCAGCATGAAGCTGAATACCCATCTGCGTCATCACCTTGTGCTCGCGGGCCGCTTCGGTAAGCTGGCGGACCTCGAAAATATCATGGCACAGCGGTTTCTGACAATAAACGTGCTTACCCATTTTGATGGCGGCCATTGCAGCGACGGCGTGTATATTATCCGGCGTCGAGACCGTTACCGCATCGATGTTATTGCCTTCCTTATCCAGCATTTTGCGGAAATCGCGGTATTTCTTTACTTCAGGATAACGCTTGAAAGTACCGGCCGCGTGTTTCCAGTCAACATCACAAAATGCGATAATATTTTCACTGCTGACCTGGCCGACGTCGCTGGCACCCATTCCAGCCACGCCTATGCAGGCCACGTTCAGCTTTTCGCTCGGCGAAACTCTGCCGGGCCCGCCAAGCACATGGCGGGGTACGATGGTAAATGCCACCGTTGCCGCAACGCCGCTTAAAAAATCACGGCGAGTTATCTTTTGCTTTTCCATGATAAAATTCCTTAAACTTATGTAGGGTGGGCCTTGGCCCACCGGATATATCCACCGACATCGTTTAATGGTGGGGCAATACCGTAAGGCATCCCCAAGGGAGCCCCACCCTACGCTTACAAGCTCCAGCCCTGCCGGTATTCCTTGGTTATGTATTGATTCGCCTCGGGCATATTCGTAAACTTGAACTCTTTGGCGTCCCAGAGCAGTTTCGTCCCAAAGACCTTGCGCTCCTTCAGAACCGGACGCAGGGCGACGTTACCCAGCAGAACCACCTGGGCCAGCAAGCCGGCGTGATCCGGGAAGTTCGAGCCGGCGGGCTTGCCGCCTTTACAGGCGATGACCCACTCCGTGTAGTGGCCGGGAGAACGCTCCAGCTTCCTCGGTGGCCGGCCGTACTCTTTTTGCCGGGACTCCGGGAGCAGGCGGCCGTTGAGCATCTTGCCCTTGTCACCGATGTACAGTGCACCGTTTGTGTCCAAGCGGCGGCCGTCTTCGAGTTCCTGCGGCCGAGGCGGCCGCATGCCACCGTCATACCAGTGAATCGTTACCGGTGCGAAGTCGCCCCGGGCGGGAAACTCGTACGTCACCCGCGACGCCACGGGATACGTCTCATTATTCACCATGGTGCAACACGCCTCGACACTGACGGGGTATCCCAACTTCAAGGCACGGAAGACCGGATCCAGACTGTGGCAGCCGATATCCCCGAGCGCGCCCGTGCCGAAATCCCACCAGCCCCGCCATACGAATGGATTGTAAACCCTGTTCACGTAAGGCCGCATCGGCGCCGGACCCACCCAGAGGTCCCAATCAAGCGTCTCAGGGACAGGATCTTCCCCTTTCGGCCTATCGATACCCTGCGGCCAGTACCACTTGTTGGTCCCGTTGAGCGGCCGGTCCGTCCAGACGTGGACCTCGTGAACCTGCCCGATGGCCCCATCCCAGATGGTTTCGCATAGCAGACGGACTTCCTCACCGGCCTGGCCCTGGTTTCCCATCTGTGTGGCGACCTTGTGCTCGCGGGCGGCATCCGCCAGCATCCGGGCCTCAAGCACCGTGTGGGTCAGCGGTTTCTCGCAATAGACGTGCTTGCCCCGTTTGATGGCGGCCATGGAGACAATCGCGTGCAAATGGTCCGGCGTTCCGACCACTACCCCATCGATATTCTTATCCTCCT
>CAZHBL010000315.1:0-6704 GCA_964530105.1 uncultured Pirellulales bacterium
TAGTTCATTCTTAATATTTGTATCTTGTAATATTGAGACCTTTCCGATTCTGCGTTACAAGTAGTCTCAAAGTTGTTATTATCACCATCTGCCCAGGGTAAGGTAAAGCTAAGTTGTTTCTCATTAGGCAATTGCCCCTATCTGACACCCTATAAAGTATAATAAATACTGGTAAAATAGGCAAAAACGCCCCAGCCAAGACCGTAAGTATAACAAATCAAGGCATTGAAAGCAAGTGCACCCGATTGATTTGTACCCCTGAGAGGATCTGGAACTATCCTCCATGTGTTGCTATAGAACAAAAAAACTTTGGATCAGAGGTCCAAAATAACATTTTCCAAGGAAACTATCCATTCGTACAAAATATTCAAAATCATATAATAAAATGTATTACTGTTGCTCCATTATAGAGTATTTTAACTCAAACTTAGGGATTTTACCCTAATCTTCCCCGTAGCAAACTCTTGTGGAGCCAAAAGTATGTATTTATCGCTTCGGTCAAATCACCCCACAAACGATACGAAAGGAAATCAAAATTGTTCGGCAGCGGTTGACTCAGGCTCTCTAAGCGGTGATTATTGATTACGTTTTTTCTGTTTTAATCTGCGAAGGAATTTGAGATCCTCAGCATCCTTCGGTCTTCCCGCAGCCTGTTTCATTCTGATCAAGTCGTCAAGAGATGCAAACCAGACAAAAGTATCGCCGAACTTGGCCTTTACCCTATTCGTCCAAATACGATCAAAACTGATACCTTTGACAAACGGATGAATGTCCGTTTCAACCAAATATTGTCGTATCAACACCTTTTTGGTAAGGAGATCATTGAGGGTGATATCGGAGACATCATATCCAAATGACTTCAGCGCCTTGTATGTCCGCCTGACATTTGATTCGCTGGGCTCGATAAAAAGATCAATATCGAGTGTTGCCCGTGAATATCCATGAACGGGGAACGCAGTTGCCCCTATAACCACAAATCTAACTTTATGTTCTTTTAACGACTTGAGTAGATTTTCGACGTCCATTTCTTTTCAGCAATAATGCCATTTCACGGCTTTTCTGAAACATCATTTGAAACCGCTGCCGGGTGGTCAACGATGTCAAATAATCCAACTCAAATTCGATTTCCTGACTTTCGTTGGTTTTTCCCAGTTTCAGAACTGCCATGATTAATATTCCCAATAATATCCTTCGGATCACTCTTTTAAGCTATAGTACCAATATTTTCATAGTTTACAAGAGAATTATTTGCAACGTAACAGAGAGTTTGTGACCATGTATTTTGGCGCTTATCAAGCCGGTGGTATATGCAGCGCACGAATAATGCAAGCGAAAGTATATAACTTTTTGGCTACCATTATGAGAGGCTCTGCAGGAATTTATCGTACTCCTTGCCGACCATCCGTAGCTTAACTTTGTCAAGGGTAGGCAGTACACTTTCTGAATAGAGTTCTATATCAGCGAATACGATTTCGAAAGGTAACGCCTGCGGTGGAATCTGCGAGCCTCTTGTGACTTGATAGGCATGTTTTATAGCATTGGCGAGTTCAAGATCGTTCCCGGGCCAGGCGTAGTTCACAAGAATCATCTTGGTATCCGGGCTGAGAATTTTGACCCTTCCACCATGGGCATCGACCTGTTCGGCCAGGAAGCGTTCTGCCGAGGCAAGAATCTGCTCCTGACGTTTCTCGACATTATCGACCGGCTCTGGTTGAGGGCATAAATCAATGTCCATCTCTTGCAGCCGGGCTTTAGGAGTATCCAGACCTCCGATGATCGTGTACACATTCAAACCATCCAGGTCGTCCTCATATATCCCTCGGTAAGCAGTGGCACGGCCGGTCACCTCTGACAAAATATCAAACGCATAATCGATATTATCCTGCAGGCCTTTGATATGGGCCATCAATTCATTTCCGCCAACAACTATGCCGCCCGCTACTTTCGCTGTGGATAAATCCTCTCCTCCGGCAAACAATGTCGTCTGGAGACTGTCTTCGGCTGCTTTGGATATTGCCAGTGTATCATCGATTCGATCAACTTTAGCCGCACCCATTATCAGGCAGCCGCCAGAGCCCATAATACTGTTGTAATCCGCCGGATCGAAGCACGTGTAAGGGCTGCTCTGACCACTGAGCTTATTGAACATATCGAACAAACTTGCCACAGTGCAATTGATGCTGGACCAGAAGGATTGGGCCGCCATTCCGGAATACATATTACCAACCTTCTTGTTATCCACAATGATCAGAGGGGATATTTCCCCTTCCGCGGCCATTTGGCACAACCTGGTGCTCACAATATACGCATTCCGAGCCACATGTGGGGAATGGATTTCATCTGAAGTAGGCAGAGTCATAATGACACCTACATTCTTGCTCGGGTTCTTTATTCCAATAAAACGGGCGTATATCTTTGCAATATCTATCAATTCAAAAACGCTTCCGCTGCCTGTATTGCCACCTGCACTGAAACAGATCATGATGCGATCAACCTGAGTTCCAAATGTCTGTCGGGCAAGGTGTAGGATGTTTTGCCGATGTTGCTTGACAACTCGCGAGACCTCTTCTGTGTCTGATTCGGTCTGCTTCTCTTGGTCATCGCCTATGAGGAACTTCTGACTCTGGGGGAGATCGAGCAGGTCCAAATCATGGCCTATTGTGCTGACGGCCAAGACGTTCTGATAACCCAGGTCATAGAACGATTTTACTAATCTTCCGCCGCACTGACCTGCCCCAATCCAGGCATAGCGTGTAGAGCCTTTGTTCTGGTCCTTAACAGGGCAAAGATAGTAATCCTCGGCTTTCTCTGTTCCGGTGGAGTTTAAGATGACAGCCTTGGACTTTTCTTCACAGATAAGTGGTCTCTTGTGTAGCATATCATATATCGTATGTAAAGACACGACATACGACTAACGAATGGCGCCAGGTGGCTACAAAAGATTCCTACCTAACTCGATAGTCGTATGTCGCATGATTTCCGACGACAATCAATGGGCACAGACAGCCATACAACTGCTGATTTCTTCCAAGCGAGTGCTGGGGCTATCCAAGCCTCCGATTATCGTGTATACCCTGAGGCAATCCCTATCGTCTTCATATATCCCTCGATGGATGGTTGCCTGGCCGGTTATTTCTGACAAAACATCGAAGGCGTAGTCTATGTTATTCTGCAAACCTTTGGTATGGGCCATGAGTTTCTTTCCGCCCACTACTATACAACCAGCCATATTCGCTGTGGACAAGTCGAAACCGCCGGCAAGCAGTGTTTTTTCGAGGTTTTCTTTCACGGCCTCAGATAGGGCATACGGATCATCAAATGCCTTGACTTTGGTCAGACCCATGATGGCACATCCGCCGGACTCCATAATGCCGCGATAGTCCATTGCGTCGAAAGAGGTATACCGGCTATTCAATGAGCTGAGTCTGTTGAAGATATCAAATAAACTCGCTACAGTGCTGTTGATGGTGGGCCAGAATGATTTTACCGTCATCCCAGGATACATCTTCTTGATTTTGTCGTTATCCACGATGATAAGAGGCGATATTTCCTCGGACATAGCCATTTGGCTTAAGGTGTTAGCAACTCTATGTGCGTTCTCAGCGACCAATTGAGAACCGGCTTCACCAACAGTTGGTAAAGTCATGATAACGCCGACTTTTTTATTTGGATTTTCCAATCCGATGTACCGCGCATATCTCTTTGCTATATCAATCGATCCAACAATACCGCCGCTACCTGTTCCACCACCTGCGCCAAAGCAGACCATAATATGGTTAACTTCCGTCCCAAATGTCTTCCTAGCGAGGTGCAGGATTTCCTGCTGATGTTGCTGAACAGCTCTTTCGCCTCTATCCATGTCTTTGCCGGCTCCTTGTTCTCCTGTATCCATTAGGAATTTCTGACTCTGGGGAATATTGAGCAGGTCAAGATCATTGTGAGTCGTGTTGATAGCCAACACCTTTCTGTAACCAAGGTCATAGAAAGACTTCACTAATCTTCCTCCACACTGACCTGCACCAATCCAGGCATATCGGGTGGAGCCTTTGTTCTGGTCCTGCACGCCGGTCTCTTTTTTGATGCGAGGCTCATAGTGTTCCAAATCTAAAACCGGTATTAACCATTCCCTGGCATCAGATTTACTTTTCGACTTTACCCGCTTTTGCTTTTGAGCAACCTTCTTCATGGATTTATTGGTGGTTTTGGTCTTCATAGTTGCTCTTTTTGTTTGTTTGACTGATTTCTTTTTCATTTTCTTTCTCCTACTATAGGATCATTCTTTTGTTAATGCTCTTTTCGCCACTCGGTTGTTGGACATTCGTTGTGTGCGTTCAAAATTACATCGGTTTATATCGACTCATGAACGAAGGTACATAATCTATTTTTTCCTTAATATTTTCTAATGAATAGAGCTATTTATCAGCCATTTCACAGGTTATAAAGTAAAGCGTTTATTCTCTTACCAGGCCTCAGCCCGATAATCCTGTATATAAGACAACTTTTGTAGACATTTTCTTTTTGGAGAAAGGACAAGTAGCTGTCTGATGTTCTTTTGTCTTTAGCTACAGCTCATTTTTGCCGAATTTGATTAAAATGAGCTTATATAGCAATAATAGCCAATTAAGGAATAATCCTATGGAAAATGTATTTACTGCGTATAAACAGATTGAACAAACTCTAAGATATTTAGCTATGATTGCTGAACGAGCGAATGGGGGAATTGCCGTGGTCGATTTAGATGGCAGCCTTCAGTTTGTTAATGAAGCATGGATCGAGATGCATGGGTATAAGACGAAAGACGAACTCATAGGCAAGCAACTCAGCCTGTTCCACACGAAAGGGCAGATGAAAACCAATGTGACTCCTTTACTTGAAGAGGCCAAACGCTGTGGTCAGTTAGAAGGCACCGTTGAACATATTAAGAGTGATGGAACAGTTTTCCCAACACAGACGAAAATGATTCTGGTAAGTGACGAGGCCGGCAAGGCGACTGGAATTATCATCTTCGCCGCAGATATCGGTCAACGAACAAAACTGCAGGAAACGATGGTTGAAAACCTTAAACGGGTAAAACGCTTTAGCGAACGAATTACCCGACTCCAGAGACTATTCGGTGAGTGTCTGGAGGTAGAAGAATACCTTGCAGAACAGACCGCTGAACTACAAGCCAATAACGAGATGCTCCAGCAGCAGATGACCGAATTGGATCAGTCACTGCGAAGACCGGAGCAATACCAAGAGCAGATTGTACACCAGAAATCTCAAGTAACAACCACACATCCACGGTTAGAAGAGACAAAGCCGAAACACCGGGAGTCCATAGAGTCACCAGCAGAAAGCTTTGAAGAGACGGCAAAGTTAAAAAGCATGAAAAAACTGCTTGACACTAAAGAGCTTATGGAGGTTGCTGAGCTGGCCAGGCGTGTCTCTGGGCGCCCCTAACCAAAATTTATAAATAACACGGTCTTTGACCAAATCGACAGCAATTTGCAAAGTGATTTAATCCTTACCCATCCTAAAATTCCGACGTATATTTGCTGCATATCCAGCATTTCATTTGCATCACCTCTATGATGACTTTGGTTTTCTACTTTAGCAAAAACCAAAGTTGGGCAAGAATATTTGCTTGGCAACTTACCTTTTTCCACCCTGTTTAACATAGTACTGCTATGTATGCTTATGATAAGAGACCGGATTTGATACTGGCCTGCTTCTTGACATAATATTTACCTCCAAAATGCTTCTATAAGTGCAGTCATAAGTGTAGCACAACATTCACCAAGGTGGATGACACAGGAACGATTTGTTCCAAATATTTTATTACAAGGGTTTGGGAAATGGGCGATACAGGACTCGAACCTGTGACTTCCTGCGTGTAAAGCAGGCGCTCTAGCCAACTGAGCTAATCGCCCCGAATTAGACAATAAACGTACTGATTTTTACTCCTTGCGTCAAGATTGTTTTTAATTTATATTTTTCGATTATAATTGTATATAATGTCAATATGTTACCCTCAGCAGGGACTTTAACGGAAAAGTGAGGTGATTTTATGACAGTACTTGAGGCTATTCGTAGAAGATACTCCTGCCGGGCGTATCAAGACAAGAGCATCGAGCAGGACAAGCTCGACTGCATTTTGGAAGCGGCCCGGCTGGCGCCGTCGGCGAGAAATACACAGGACTGGCGTTTTGTGATCGTTATGGACCGGGATACCAAACGCCGGGTAGCAGCGACGACGAACCGGCTTGAGGTGTTCGAGAAGGCCGGCGCGATAATCGCTGCATGCAGCAACAGCGACTATATCATGCGATGCGGCCAGGCTATCGGGCCGATCGATGTGGCAATTGCCCTCGAACATATCTGCTTGCAGGCAGCGGACTTAGGATTGGGTACATGCTGGATCGGCTCGTTCGACGCGGACAAAGTCAGGCAAATATTGGGAATTCCGAAAGATATAGCCATTATTGAACTGATGGCCCTCGGTTATCCGGCCGGCGGCAAATCCGAGCCGAAACGTGAGCCGATAGAAAAAATCGTTTGCTACGATACGTGGAAGTTCTGAGCTTTAGCCGAAAGCTGCATAAAAATAAGTTGAATTCCGGAATCACTCTTGTAAAATAATATATTGGAACGTGATCTTGGGGACGTAGTGTAACGGGAGCACGCCGCGGTCGCATCGCGGAAATGAGGGTTCGATTCCCTTC
>CAZHBL010000316.1:0-6689 GCA_964530105.1 uncultured Pirellulales bacterium
CCAACGATAACCAAGTCAGGCATTAAATCTATTCCACAATGCTGTAAAGTCAACAACATTTGATCTACGCCGAAACCAGGCATCGCTAAGTTATAAACAACACAATCTGGATTTTGATTATCAATAATTGCTCCAAAAGTTTTATCATAGTCAACAAACATGCCAAATGTGTATGAATCCCCAATTAGAACAATCTTTTTCCTAGTATCATCCAATTTAAACTCAACGGAACGAAATCCCTGTGAATTGGCATAATAAGTGCTTTCGTATTCGGGCCAATTGATTGAAAAATTAACGTTCCCTTTCATTTTCCACCCAATTTTGTTATCAAGAACAAAGTGTTTTGAAGGCATGCTTTCACGTTCGCCAACGTCATAGCTTGGAAATGGATCGAGACTTTCAAATGGTATTAAGATAGCTTCCCCAATAATTAAACAGATTATGACAACAGAAATTAATAAAGCAATTTTCTTTATTTTTAAAATTCTCACGACCTTTTCCCAATCGTAGCTTGAGGTTCGTTCGTTACTCCATTGGTTCATAGTTTATAAATATGAATCCCAAACTCACGAATAATTGAGTACGGCCATCTCGTACTGCGTATTGCGTGGTTGATAGTCTATTATTTGGCCATTGTATCAGAGTCCGCCGATTAAAATCTATTGTGGTAAATACGTATTTTTTGAAAAAAAGAATATAGTCCTATGGACTCCGCCGTAAGGCGTACCTCTCGGTACTTACGGAGAACACAGAATTCGAATATCCAACATCGAGAATCAGGAATCGAGCATTGAAAATCCACGTTCATCTGCGGTTAATAAAATGAATTTCAGACACGGAATTTCACGGATTTACACGGTTTTTATCCTTTTTTCATTATACGGTGTTCATCAGCGTTCACCCCGTGAGATAGGCAAATCCGTTATCTCACAGGGTAAATCAGTGTCTGAGTAATTTTCTTTTTGTGCTCTGTGACCGTTAAAGTGGGCAAGATTTTCTCAAGAAAATCGACCAAAAGCGCAGGTAGTTGAAAGTAAAGATAAAAAAGTTTAAATATTTTTTATTCCATACCACACAAGGACTTACGGCGATAATGGCGTCTACGATTTTTAGATTTTCGCATCAAACGCGCAGGTACGTCCAATTATAGAGGGCCGTCTTTTGGCCGGAGCCAAAAGACAGAAGCTCTAAACTCGAATATCGAAATTCGAAACAAGCACGAATGACCGAAATTCAAATGCTCAAAACACGTCGTTCAGCATAAAGATGCTGCCTGAATCGTTTGGTTCATTTGTTAATTTGAATTTTGATATTGTTTCGGATTTAGTGCTTAGAATTTAGGATTTCACATTCTCCTGGGAGGGGGGGATTATTCAGATTGTTATCAACATTCCGACTCGGATCGAACGCTTGCTGGTTCTGCCGATTCTTTTATATCGGCGTATCCGCTACGGGTACGCCTTCTGCCGGATCCCGCTGACCCGGGGCAAGTACGCAATCGTCGATCCGGACGATTACCGGCGCCTGTCTAAGCACAAATGGTACGCAGCCGGCAGTCCCGGCAATTGTTACTATGCTGTACGTGCGGTGATAACTAAAAACGGCAAAAAGCGCCGGCTCCACATGCACCGCGAGGTTATCAAGGCGCCTGATAATTTACTCGTTGATCACATCAATCGCAACAGCCTTGACAATCGCAAGGCCAATCTTCGCCCGGCAACCCCATCGCAAAATGGCAGGAACCGCGCAAAATACATCAATGGAACATACAGCTCAAAATATAAAGGCGTTACTTTGCACCGTGGTAAAAAAAAGCCCTGGGGAGCACACATCCAGGTTAACCACAAGTTGATATCTCTCGGCTCTTTTGACGATGAAATCCGGGCGGCTAAAGCCTACGACCGGGCTGCAAGGAGATATCACGGCGAATTCGCCGTATTGAACTTCCCCGAGCCGAAACGGCCGGTAGCCCGCATCGTTCCAATTTTAGCCAGCATATTTCTTTACTACTTCGTCTACTTGTCAAACAGATATGATTTTAGCCAGGTACAGTACGCTCATCCATCCCCAAGTCCGGCCTGCCATTATGCGGCAGTCCGGCGCTTGAGGCTGCCACACTGCCATTCAGAACCAATGACCAAACACCAGCGACTAAAGACTACACCGCACTTGACAGCACGTGTCCGAACACCTAAAGTGGCGGCAATGGCAAAGACGCTCTACATAATCGACGGCCACGCGCATATTTACGCTGCCTATTATGCCCCGATGGGCGGGCAGTTGACCGGCCCGTCCGGCGAGCCGACTAAGGCGACCTATATCTTCACGATGGCTATCCTGGGGCTGATTCAGAAACGCAAACCGGAAATGCTGGTCGTAGCGCTCGACAGCAAGGCCCCGACCTTCCGTAAGGAGATGTACGACGATTATAAGGCGAACCGCAAGGAAATGCCCGAAGACCTGCCGGGGCAGATCGACCGGATCGAGCAGATTTTAGAGGCGATGAATATCCCGACAATCAGGCTCGATGGCTTCGAAGCGGACGATATCATCGGCACGCTGGCGAAAAAGGCCGGCGCCGACGGCCACGACTGCCTGATTTGCTCGAAAGACAAGGACCTTCTGCAGTTGATAGATGAGCACATCTACACGCTCGATATCAAGACCGATACGCTCACCGATGTCAAGGCGATGTTCGAGAGAATGGGAATCAGGCCGGAGCAGTTCATCGACTGCCTGGCGCTGCAGGGTGACACTTCGGACAACGTGCCGGGCGTGCCCGACGTCGGGCCGAAGACAGCGCTCGGGTGGATACAGAAGTACGGCTCGCTCGAAAATCTCTACGAGCACATCGATGAAATCAAGGGCAAGCGTGGCGACAATCTCCGCAAATTCAAAGACCAGGCCGAATTGAGTAAGAAGCTGGTGACAATCGACTGCAATGTCCCGGTGGACGTCGATTACGATAATTTCAAGCTTAGCAAATACAACGAAGCGAAACTGAAAGAAATCTTCATCGAGCTGGGTTTCAATCGCCTTCTCATGCAATTGGGCATGACGGCAGAGTCTTCGCCCGCCGCTCAAGGTTCGCCAACGGTATCCGGGTCTACGAGTTCCGAGTCACAAGCGGCGAGTCACGAACCACGAGCGACGGGTCACGATTATCGGCTAATCGATACACAGGAGAAGTTCGAGAAGTTTTACCAAGAGCTGAAAAAGCAGAAACTCTTCGCGATAGACACCGAGACGACGTCCATCCACGCGATGCGGGCCGAGCTGGTCGGCATGAGTTTTTCGTGGCAGCCGGAGCGTGGATTTTATCTTCCCGTAAAAGCGCCGCTCGGCTCGAAACATCTCCAGATCGAAGTAGTCCGGCAGAAACTTGCGCCGATACTCGAAGACGAAACCTTCAAAAAGATCGGGCAGAACATCAAGTACGATATGCTCGTTTTGCGAAACGCACAAATGCCGATAAAAGGGGTACACTTCGATACGATGGTGGCGTCATACTGCCTGGACCCTGGCCGGAGCCATTCGATGGACAACATGGCGGCCGATTTTCTGGGGCACGAGTGCATTCCGATATCGTCGCTTATCGGCAAGGGCAAAAATCAGCTCACGTTCGATATGGTCGATACGGCCGCTGCGTGCGAATATGCCGCCGAGGATGCGGATGTCACCTACCGGCTTTATCTGTATCTGAAAGAACGCCTCGAAAAGGAGCCGCTGATTAAGAAGCTGTTCGAGGATGTGGAAATACCGCTGGTGCCGGTGCTGGCGGCGATGGAATATAGCGGTGTGGCGCTCGATACGAAGGTGCTGCGGAAGATGTCCGGCGAAATTTCCGAGACGCTTAAATCCGTCACCGAGCAGATTTACGAGCAGACCGGCACGGTTTTTAATATCGATTCGCCGAAGCAGCTCGGCGAGATTCTCTTCGACATGCTCGGCTTGGTTCCGGTTCGAGGCCGCAGCACGGACGCCGGCGTGCTCGAACAACTGTCCGACCAGCATCCGGCAATCGATCTGATTCTTCAATACCGCGGCTTGAGCAAGCTGCAAAATACCTACGTCGACAAGCTGGGCTCGCTGATTAATCCGCGAACGGGGCGAGTGCATGCATCCTTTAATCAGACCATTGCAGCGACTGGCCGGCTCAGCTCCAGCAATCCGAACCTGCAGAATATTCCGATCCGCACCGAGCTGGGCAGCAAAGTCCGCTCGGCGTTTGTGCCCGGAAAGAAAAGCGACTGCATACTTAGCGCGGATTATTCGCAAATCGAGCTCCGGCTGCTCGCACATTTTTCGAGGGACAAGGCCCTGATGGAAGCGTTTGCCGCTGACCGGGATATTCACAGCTTTGTTGCTTCGCAGATTTACGGCGTGCCCCTCGAACAGGTCACAAGCGAAATGCGATCTCGCTCGAAAGCTGTAAATTTCGGCATAATCTATGGCCAGGGGGCGTTCGGGCTTTCGCGCTCGATCGGGATAGGGCGGGCCGAGGCGAAAAAGTTTATCGATGACTATTTCGCTCGGTACAAATCCATCCGGCAATTTATGGACGACTGCATCGCGCGGGCCAGACAGACCGGCTACGCCGAGACGATTCTGCATCGCCGGCGGAAAATCCAGAATCTCAACAGCAACAACGGCAACAAACGTTCACAAGCAGAAAGACTGGCCGTAAATACGGTCGTCCAGGGCTCAGCAGCCGACCTGATTAAGCTCGCCATGATTTCAATCCAGCGAAAAATTGACGTCGAAAATCTGCCCGTCGCCATGCTGCTGCAAATCCACGATGAACTGTTATTCGAGCTGCCCGCCGCCGAAGCCGACAGGCACGCTAAATGGATCGCCGAGCTAATGACCGGCGCCATAAAGCTCGACGTCCCGCTCAAAGTCGACGTCAACCACGGCCCAACCTGGCTCAGCGACAAATAGCCGCACACGCTCGCCATTCGTATCAATCGGCAAATACTCGAAATGGCACAGGAGTCGAGCGAAAACCTTTTGCCATCGACTCGAAGGCGGGGTATCATAGCGACGATATTGCGTATTGATGGACAGGTGCCAGTGAGCAGGTGCCGTAACATATTGAGATTCCGGAGTGCCGTATTATGTGTGAGTTTTGCTTGAAGCACGGCGAGGGAAAGAAGTGGTACTTGCAGGCGGAAAATTACTCCGACGACCTGCTGAGCGACGTTCGCCGGCGTAAGTTCATTGAGAGTTTCTTCACAGACATTGAGTCACAAAAGAAAGGTCTGGACCGCCTGGAAAAACTCCAAAAGGCCCCGAGGATCATACGGGCCTTGGCAGGAAGGCTCGTCAGCAGAAAGATGAAGAAGGTCCATTTCGGGCAGGTCGTGCCTATCGAGGACATCGAGCAAATCTTCGGATTTGTAAATTCCATTGTTCGTGTCGCCTGTTTCTGCCGCCACATTACGCTCGGCAGCGAGAAACGCTACTGCTACGGCGTCAGCCTCGCACCGGACTTCGGAAAATTCGGCCAAATCGTCACCGGCCTTGACGGCAGCTTTCTTAATGGCCCGGATACGGCCGGATTCGAGACGCTCACCAAAGACCAGGCCATTTCCGCCCTGCGCGACCATGAGAAGGAAGGTCTTTGCCACAGCGTCTGGACCTTTTACGCGCCATTCATCGCCGGAGTGTGCAACTGCGACCGCTCGGATTGTTTAGCCATGCGCTGCACGGTGACAGAGGGAATTCCCGTTATGTTCCGCGCTGAGTATGTCGCCGGGGTCGATCCCGGCCAGTGCAACGGTTGCCGGCAGTGCATGCGAGTCTGCCAGTTCGGCGCCATAGCTTACAGCGCCGCAAATAAAAAGGCCGTAATAGACCAGAGGCAGTGCTACGGCTGCGGAATCTGCCGCTCCGTCTGCGCCAAAGACGCAATCCGTCTTGAGGCACGCAGCAACGTCCCCGCAGCGGCTAAACTCTGGTAAAAAGACAGGCTCGCACCTTATGAATATCAGCAACAGAGGATACATAGATCAGAGATAGTAGTACAGAGCATGTAGGATGCGATGAATCGCACCATTTGAGTTATTAATCTGATTTATCTTTAAGTTTCTTTCTTTGTTTTGTCTCAAGCTTCTTAATATTTTCAGCCACAGGTAAATTCTCAGGCATTGTTCCGCCAAGCTCTTTGATGGTCTGACGGACCTTTTTACCGACTTGGCAATGCGTTCGATTTGCCTTTTCCTTGCCTTTGATATTATCACGGCGAAGTTTTTCCTCTGTCTGAGTAGCCCTGAAAAGATTTGCCGCAAGTTCGGTGCTTCCCATGTGGTTGAGAACCTGCTGGCCTTTTTTGAGTCTCTTTCTCTTATGAATATCTTGTGCTGTCAGACCACCATATAATCCCATATATCCGTGATTTTGAAAAATAGCATAGTCGGAAGCTTTGACTACTCCGGCTTTTTTTGCAGCCCCTGAAAGACGCACGTTATGCACCTTCATCTCGCGACGCAAAAGCAAACGCCGATTTTCTTCAACCTCCCGTTCGGAGATTTCCTGTTTTCGCGTCTGAACGGCAAAATAAGTCTGTCCTAACGCCACGATTTCCTTGCCGGGATCGGCGTTCTGCACTATTAAGTAACAGGCATAGCGGGACATACTAACCAGTACATAGATTATGCTACACATTCATATTTTGCCATGGTATGATA
>CAZHBL010000317.1:0-6679 GCA_964530105.1 uncultured Pirellulales bacterium
GGCATCTTGAGCAAGGCAACCACGTTATCGGCTTCCATCGCGTCAAAGAAGACAAACTTAATGTATCCCCCCGCCACAATCCCGACAGTTGTCAGAAATATAGCGATGCCAAATGCCAACGTGACATAGCGCCACCGGACTGTGCGTTCGACGAAATTTGCAAAAGGACCGTTCATAAACCTTTTGAGACCTCTGTCGGTCAAATCGTTGATCTTGTCCGTGAAACGTCTTATGCCCTTGCCGGGCCTGCCCCCCTTCGAAGACAAATGCGCAGGCAGAATCAGCAATGCCTCCGCCAGCGAAAATCCCAGAACACCGATCACTACAATAGGCAGAACTCGAAGAATCTTGCCCATAATCCCACTTGTATAAGCAAGCGGTATAAATGCAAAAACCGTGGTAAGTACCGCCGCGACCACAGGCCAGCACATCTCCCTCACACCTCTGATAGCCGCATCATGCCGTTCCAGCCCCTGCTGACGATACGAGAATATATTCTCGCCCACAACAATCGCATCGTCCACAACCAGACCAAGCACCATGATAAAAGCAAAAAGGCTCATCATGTTGATCGTCACTCCGAAGTGCGGTATAAGCCAGAACGCTCCAAGAAACGATATAGGAATACCCATCGCCGTCCAGAACGCGAGCCTCACGTTCAGAAAAAACGTCAAACACACAAATACCAGAATAAGGCCGATGCCGCCGTTTCTCGTCAGCAGACTCAGCCTCGACCTGAGAAAATCGGTATCATCTTCCCACAATGCCAGCGAAACTCCTGTCGGCAAAGAACCCCGCCTCTCGCTAACATACTCCTTGACGGTCCGGGCAACATCCAGCGCATCCTGCTCTCCTGTCCGGGAGACCTGTATGAAAGCGGCGCGTTTGCCATCAAACCTCGCGGAAAGATCCATGTCCTGAAACTCGTCCCTGACCGTGGCAATATCGCTCAGCCTTATCCGGGTCCCGTCGTTTCGCGTGACTACTATTATCTCTTCAAATTCAAGCCCGTAATATTTCTGCCCCTTTGTCCGAACTAAAATCTCGCCGCCCGAAGTTTTGACCGAACCGGCCGGGATATCCAGCGAGGAATTCCGGACCGCTCGTGTCACCTGGTCGAAACTGAGATTGTAACGGCGAAGGTTCTCCTCAGAAACCTCGATTGAAATCTCATACGGTCTGATTCCCGAAATAGTCGCGTGTGTGATGTTTTTCTTATCTGTTATTTCATTACGAATCCGGTCCGCCAGTGTCCTTAAGGTCTGCTCGGAAACATCGCCGTACAAAACGATCGAAATAACCTTGAAGCTCGTTTTCAGCTCGGAGATAATCGGCTTTTCCGTCTCCTTTGGAAAAGTTATTATCGTATCAATCTCCGCCTTGACATCATCGAGCACCTCCTTGACATCGGCATATTCTTCCACTTCCACAAGAGTCGAGCCCATCCCCTCGGCCGCAGTCGAGGTCATCCGCTTAATACCTTCCACACCTGCGATAGCCTCTTCAACCCGTGTACAAACCCCCTCCTCGACATCTGATGGTGATGCACCGAGATAAGGCACCATGATGTTGATCATATCGAGGCTCATCTCGGGGAACACTTCGAGCCTTGCCGAAAAGATCGCCAGCAATCCCGCTGACGCGATCAGAACCATCAGTAGATTAGCGGCAACGTGGTTCGAGGCAAACCAGCTAAGAATCCCTTGTTTTTCTTCCAAGTCTTTCACTTAATTTTCCTCCGACTTGTTTGGTTTGTCACCATCTCCCCTGCCTGCTTCCTGCTTTCCCTCAGGTGCGACATCGTCTTGCGTCCGTACCTCCATGCCGTCGACAACCGCATCCAGAGAGCTTATTACAACATTTGCTTCATCAAGAACGTCCGAAACAACATAGGCGAAGTTTTTATCCACCCTGACAATCTTTAACGGTCGGATTCTTAGACGATTGCCGTTTACCAGCCACACCTGGTTTCCCTCGCGTATCGCATCGCGGGGCACGGCGACCGCATTGCCAAGAGTGTTGCCTTGTATCAGAACCTCGGCGAATACACCCGGCAGCAACGGTGGCGTGCCATCGACAACCTTAAACGGCTCCAGTACTTGGACAACAACAGTAATCATCCGGGAAGTTTTGTCAACCTGGCCGGTTGTGCGGACCACGTAGCCTTTCCATGTATGTTCGGCCCCCGCGAAAGTCGCTCTGACCTCGGCCGGAGTGCATTCGGCGGAATTCGGATTACCGTCTGAGAATATGGAATTCTCGAAGACATCGAACCAGGCCAGTTCGCTATCCTTTAGCGGCACCTCGATTTCCACCGCATTAGTTCCATAAGCCCTGGCCAAAGACTGTCCCATGACAACGTACTGTCCAATGTCCACATTTTCAGTGGTAATCAGAGCATCGAACGGCAGAGACAGACTGGTTCGTTCGAGTCTCAGTTTCGCGGTCGCCAGTTGGGCCTTGGAAGAATCCAGCATCGCCTGTGCCTGGCGAATCTGTGGTTCACGTAGAACAAGCGGCGAGGTCGGCTCTGTGTCCGGATGCAACTGGCTCCATTCCGTTCGAGCAACCTCAGCCTCAGCCTGTTGTGTCTCCAGTTGTACACTGGCGTCCGCCACTGCGGCCTCGGCCTGCCGGACTGCCAATTCGTAGTCCCTCGGGTCGATTCGCAATATTGTTTGATTGGCATGGATAAGCCCGCCGACAATAAGCTCAGGATGAATATAGACCACCTTGCCAGCCACCTCCGGAATTATATCGACCTGCACCTTGGGATTGACTGTTCCGTAACCCTGAACCACCATCTGGATATCTTCCGAGTGGAGCTGCTCGACTTCGACCAATGGAGCCTGCTCGCTCTGTTCCTTTCGCTGGGGCGGCTTTTTTAACTTGATGAAAATAACCGCCCCGGCTATACCCGCACCGATGATGACAATCGCTAACAACGCCTGCAAAAGTCCACGACCAGTCCTGTGAGAATTGCTGTGTCGACCTATACGCTGTTTACGCTCCGAATTCTGTATTCTGTATTCTGTGTTCTGTCTTCTATTTTCTCTCATTTTTTTCTACCGCCAATATTTCTTCTTCCCGGTCATTCCAATTACCGCCTAAAGCCAGGTATAAATTGACTCGTGTAGCCCAAATTTGCCCTTTGAGGATGGTCAACTGTTCTTCAGCTATTCGTCTGCGCCGCTCGGTTTCCAGAACTACCAGAAATCCCGTAAGTCCCTGCTGATAGCGCTGCCTTGAGAGTTCCTCGGCGGCTTTTGCTTCCTCGAAGCGACGCTCTGTGTGCTGCAACTGGTTCTGGAGCATCTGCTCACTCGCAAGCGCATCTTCGACCTCCCTCATCGCGTCCAGTACTGTGCCTGCGTAATTCGCCGCCAGCTCGGCATAACGTGCTTTGGCGGCGTCGATTTGGGCACGAATTTGTCCTCCTTTGAAGATTGGCTGTGCAAGACGCATTATTAATGCATAAGTCTCTGAATAACTTTCCCAAAGGTCACGCCACCGGTCGGCATTTGCCCCGATATTCGCCGTCAGATTCAGGTCCGGATACAACTGTGCTATGCTGACGCCGATCCGTTCGTTCGCCGAGCGCAAGGCCAGCTCGGCAGCCTTGACATCCGGCCTGCGGTCCAGAAGCCGGGCAGGCACCCCTATCGGGACCGGCTCCAAATCCGGCAATTCTTCCAATGTCTCCGGCAAATCTTCCGATGATCCCGGTGGACGCGCCAGAAGAACATCAAGCGCGTGACGAGCCTTAATCAAAGACAGCTCAACGGACGGCTCGGCAGCTTTTGAAGCGGCAAGATTCTCACGAGCCAACCTGATGTCCACAGGCCCGACAAGACCTTGTGCATATCGCCTCTCAACAATATCGAGTGTACTCTGCCGGCTCTCGGTATCGGCGCGCGCGATGCTTAATCGCCGCTGTATCGTAGCGATGTTTATCCGGCTATTGATTACACCGGCGATAATTGAATTGGTCAATGCCTGCTCACTGGCCTCCGAGGCAAGCATATCCGCCCAGGCGGCACGCTCGGCATGTTTGAGCTTACCGAATAAATCGAGGATATAGCTGACGGTAATATCCTGTGACCAGGTCGTACTCATTACACTGAACCTGCCGCCGCCAAATGCGCCGGCGCCCAGATTGAAAGAGCGTTTAGACCTGTCACGACTGAGATTGTACGAAACATCCGGCCATTGTCGTCCGCGCATCTCAGAAAGCGAGGCCTGGGCCTGTAGCACCCTCGCAGCGGCGGCCTTGAGGTCATAGTTGTTCTCCAGCGCCTGGCGCACTAATTGTGCCGTGGTCGGATCGCCGAATCCTTCCCACCATCTATCTGCATCGGTAAAATCGTTCACATCCTGTTTGTTTTCCCCGACATGAAAATAAGCACTGTACGTTTCGGCCGGCGTCTCAGGTCTGGAATAGTCCGGCCCGACCATACAACCGGCATACATAGCGCAGTTTAAAAAGAAAAACAATCCACAGGTATAAGCCCATTTCTTTTCTATTCGATTTATAACTTTCATTTTGCCTGCCCCTGCTTTATTCGACAAGTGCTATCGGCGTATTTTCTTCCGCATCGCCCGATTCAACTTTGGCCTGACCTTTCGGTTCGGCTGTTTCAAAGGATGCCAGAGTTCCCATTGCTTTTTGGAAATCCAGCTTAGCAATTATGTGCGAGTATACAGCCTGGTAATGGTTTGCCCTTGCCGTCGTCAAAGCGGCCTGGGCGTCGATCATTTCAACCTGCGTATTAGTTCCTTCTCTGTAACCAACCTCCGCGAGCCGCAGGCCTTCCTTCGCCCTGCTAAGATTCAGGCGCTGAGATTCGATAAACTCCGCCGTATCCTCGATGCTTAGCTGAGCTTTGGTCAATTCGAATAAAGTAGTCTCCTCCGAGTCAATTAAATTGATCTGCCCTTGTTTTAGCCGCGCTTTTTGAGCAACGATCTCACCATCACGCATAAAACCATCGAAAATAGGCACGCTCGCCGTAAGCCCTCCCTGCCAGGCGTGGCCCCATTTAATCGTCATCATACTGTGTGGGTCGGGTTTTGCCCAGGTATTGCTGTAATAGCCGCTAATCACAGGAAAATATTGGCTGCGGGCGACCCTGAGAAGCTCTTTCTGCATTTTTATATCGAACTCCCGACCAAGCAAATCGGGCCGGTTTCGATAAGCCGCTTCAACGGCCTGCTCCATTGTTATATTCGAAGGAGCATAAAGCAGCTCATCCGAAAGGATAAAGTCACTTTCCTGCGAAACACCCATTACTTTGATTAGACTGGC
Organism: uncultured Pirellulales bacterium; assembly: GCA_964530105.1. Classification (GTDB taxonomy): domain Bacteria; phylum Planctomycetota; class Phycisphaerae; order Sedimentisphaerales; family Anaerobacaceae; genus JAFGPJ01. The sequence continues at coordinate 5,306 of CAZHBL010000317.1, forward strand.
TTTTGATACGTTGATTGCATTCTTATTTTGTATAAACTCGGCCTGGAAATTGGAGAGCTCCACCTCCGCCCTCAGGACGTCAAAATCAGAAGCAATACCGCCCTGCTGCCGCTGCTTGACATTATCAAGATGGGCCTGAGCAGAGCGAACGGCATCGGTACTTATCTCCACCAGTTGCTGACTTAGCAAAACATCGTAATAAGCATGCTCGGCGGCATAAACAACATTTTGAACCGACGCTCGAACCGTCTCGTCGGTAAGCAGTGACTGCAATTTCGCCGCGTTTATTCTGGCAGGTATCGACCCGCCGGCATAAATCGGCTGGGTGACCGTTAAAACCGCCGAGTAGTTATCCACATCACCAAACTGGATCTTCTCCTTGCCTGCCGGCGTATCAATCTCAAAAGACGTCACTTCATCAAGCCGGGTGTAATCGCCTGTAAGGTTGACTTTCGGTAAAATCGCCGAATAGGATTTCAAACGCTCTCCGCGGGCGATCTCCCTCTCTTGTACAATACTCTGCAGCACCTTGTTATTGACCAATGCCAGTTTTGTGCAGTCTGTTATATTGAGCTTGCCGCTAATGAACGGCTGAGACTGCTCCTGCTTCTCTTTCCGACTCTTCCATTGCCGAAAAGCGGCCTCCCTCGACAACCCTACATCTTCAGAATATTTTTCACTGCTGACACATCCGGCCAATTGTAAAGTGACCAGAACTCCAATTAACACCACAATACATTTTTTACACACAAGTTTCATAGTTTCATCCTCTTAAAAAGCATTGTAGAGTGGGCTTTAGCCCACCGATTCAATCATGGTGGGGCAAGTCCCACCCTATGCATCTTCGATGCTCGTTTATTTGTCTGTATAGGCACGAATCCCGGCGGCGGAGAACTTGACAATATGATCAATCACTTTATCTGAATCGAATATTGGCAAGCCCAAATTATCACCACCTTGCTCAAACATAGTTTTTACATGGACTACATGCACGAGCTGTCCAATTACAGAAAATATCACCAGCAAAACCTTCGATTCGTCAAGGTCAGGGCAAGTTTTCATTATTGCCTTGTGCATAGCGGTCATAGTAGGCTTAATGACCTCATTGACGAACATATTGGTAGGCAAGTGACTGTCAATATATTCCCTAGCCATAAGCTTACTAAGCTGAGACGCCCTGCTGGAATCTACCATCGAGCCAACAAATGTATCTGCGAAAGACCTGAGCAGGTCTTCAAGATTAGGTTGGGCTTCTGCCTGATACATTACCTTATTGATGCTCGCAATACGTGCATCGCGCATTGGAATAAGATGGCGGCGCCATACTTCCTCGTACAATTTCTCCTTGCTGCCAAAATAGTAATTGACCGATGC
>CAZHBL010000318.1:0-6661 GCA_964530105.1 uncultured Pirellulales bacterium
ATCGGAGAGATAAAACCGGTGAAATAGAAATTGAAGTGGTTGATGGTTTTTACGAATGAGGTCACCAGCAGCGAAAGTGCCGCGAACATTACGCCGGTGAGAAATCCGACCAGCGGAGCCAGCAGGCTGTAAGGCAAAGAGACGATTTGGAACGCCGATAATATGCACAAAACCGCGAACGAGAAAAACAAGCCCTTCGTGCCGGCCCACAACATTTCGCCGACGATAAGATTGTTGACCGTAATCGGCGCCGCCAGCATCCCATCATAGACTTTTTCGAATTCCAGCCGGATGAAAGTGCCGAAGCTGCATTCGAACGCCGAGGTGAACATTGCCGTGGTGACCAGCAGGCCGGTGCCGAGAAATTCGATGTACTTGACTCCGCCTATCGGCTCGGTGATGTAATTGCCCAGTCCAAGTCCTATGCCGACCAGGAAAATAAACGGCTCCACGAACGGCGGAAAGCCGTTACTAAGCAGGTTCCTGGTATAGACCCGCATGTGCCGGTACCAGACGCTGTAAAGTCTCCAGCGAAGGGGCGGGTACCGGAGTGTTTTACTGTCGGTCATTAAGCTGTCTCCCTGTGGCGTTTAAGAAAACGTCTTCCAGATTCGTTTGCCTTATTAGATAATTGCCGGCCTTCAGATGAGTGGCTGCTAAGTTTTTGAGCAAGTCAATCCGGTTAGAATAGTAACGCATCACGTCGGGGCCGCGGTCCGCCCGGACTTGGTTTGAAAGTTTTACCGGGTCAATCTCGCCGGCGGCTTCGACGTCGCGGACCTCAAGGACGTATGGTTCCATATTTTCCTTCAATAAATTCTCCGGCCTGCCCTCCATGATATTCTCGCCCTTGTGCATGATAAGAAGGCGGTCGCAAAGCTGGAACGCCTCTTCCATATAGTGCGTTGTCAGCAGGACGGTAGTTTCTTTTTTCTGTAATTGCCGGATTTTGTCCCATATCAGGTGGCGCACCTGCGGGTCCAGGCCGGTCGTCGGTTCGTCGAGAATCAGCAGTCTCGGGGAATTCAGAAGGGCCCTGGCTATTACCAGCCGACGCTTCATACCGCCGGAAAGTTCTTTGATTTTGGATTTCGCTTTTTCGGAAAGTTCGAGGAAATCGAGCAGATATTCGATGCGGCCCCTGGCAACCTTTACGGGCATGTTATAGAAACGCGAATAAATCATCAGGTTCTGTATGACGTTCAGCTCGTCATCGAGATTGTTTTCCTGCTGGACGACGCCGGAGAGGTATTTTATGGCCAGCTCGTTCGTAGCAGGGTCGTATCCGAATATATCCATCCGGCTGTCGGGATTCTTGTCCCGCGTGCATTTGCCGTAGATGATTTTCATCGCGGTGGTTTTGCCCGCTCCGTTCGGGCCTAAAAACCCGAAACAATCCCCGGATTCGACCGAAAAGCTAAGATCGCGCACGGCCTGGATTTTACCAAAGCTTTTACTGATATTTCTTACGTTAATTACCGTTTTTGCCATCTGGACTACTACTTCCGTACCAGGTTTAAGGTTCGCTGCCGATTCTCTAAATTCGGGTACAATACCATATTTACCACCGAATTGCAGCTATTCTATATCGTTATTTGCATTTCTTGCAGCCTGGATTAGAATAATACGGCGTGAATATGATGACAAGACGTGAAAGATTAATGGCGACGTTACGCGGCGAACCGGTGGACCGTCCGGCTGTCAATTTCTACGAAATCGGCGGATTTGCTATCGATCCGTCCGACCCGGATGAATTCAACGTTTATAACGACCCATCCTGGCAGCCGCTGCTGCAATTGGCCGAGCAGCAGTCCGACCTGATTCGTATGCGAAGTCCCGTCAGGCCTCGCGGCCACGAGCCTTCTTTAAGTGAGGTCGAAGGAGCGAAGGCCGGCCACCCCCGCGACGAGTTCTTCAAGACAGAGAAATTTCTGGCTGATGGCTGCCGCTTTAAGCGTACGACTTTGAAAATTGCCGGCAGAACCATGACGTCCCTGACGCGCCGCAGTTCCGATCTCGATACCATCTGGACGTTGGAGCACCTGCTCAAAAGCACCGACGATTTAGAGGCCTATCTGGAACTGCCGGACGAAGTCTTCGTTGAAAAGATCGACGTTAATAGGCTGATAGAAGAAGATCGAAAGCTCGCCGACCGCGGCATCGTCATGGTCGATACGGAAGACCCGATTTGTGCCGCGGCGTCTCTTTTCAGTATGGAAGACTTCACGGTTGTCGCTCTAACCGAACAGAAATTGTTTCACCGGCTGCTTGAGAAGCTCTCACGCCACATTTACACCAGAACGCAAGTAACGGCAGAGAAATTCCCCGGCCACCTGTGGCGCATCTACGGCCCGGAATATGCAACCGAACCGTACCTGCCGCCGCACCTGTTTGAGGAATATGTGGTGCGTTACACCGGTCCGATGGTCGAGATGATTCAAAAGCACGGCGGTTTCGCCCGCATTCACTGTCACGGCAGGATTTGTGCCGTCCTCGATTACATTGTCCGGATGAATCCCGCCGCTATCGACCCTATCGAGCCGCCGCCGCAGGGAGACGTGGAGCTTGCGTACGTCCGACGTAAGTACGGCAAAGATTTGGTCCTTTTTGGAAACATAGAATTCGCCGCCATAGAAAACACCGGGCCGGCCGAGTTCGAAAAGCTCGTCGAGAAGAGTCTCAAAGACGGAACCGCCGGCCAAGGCAAAGGCTTCGTCCTGATGCCGTCCTCAGCCCCCATCAGCCGGAAAATTACGCCCCGCGTGATGAAAAATTACCAAACCATGCTCCGCCTGGCCGTGAATTTCAACTCGTGACAAACTCGTAGGGTGGGCAAAATCCGTTTTTGCCCACGCGGTTTAGATTACTCGACCATCCTCAAAGCCTTCGGCTTTGAGGATGCCACACGTTTCATATCAATTTTATTGGGTGGCAGCCTCATACTGATTGTCGCTTGTGGCGAGGCCGTCCCGGCCTTGCGTCCCGCCGGCATCTTGCCGGCGATAGAGAACAAGGGCAAGATGCCCTCGCCACATGGGGATGACTTTTCCTCGAACCAAATTATAAAGTCGTTGCATCGAAGACCAGCACCCCGAACGGCTCCATCTTGAACGTATGCGTTTCGCCCACCGACAGAACAATTGCTTCGCTTTTGGCGTTTTCTTTCCACGGGCTTTTCAGAGAATATTTTTCCGCCGCACCATCGGGCAGCTCGAACGCTTTACCAATATCAATCGTGATGCTGCCCGGCTTGTCACTCGGATTACGCAGCGACAGGATACCTTTTCTTTCAGCTCGTAGGGTGGGCAAAATCGGTTTTTGCCCACGCGGTTTAGATTACTCGACCATCCCCAAAGCCTTCGGCTTTGAGGATGCCACACGTTTCATATCAATTTTATTGGGTGGCAGCCTCATACTGATTGTCGCTTGTGGCGAGGCCGTCCCGGCCTTGCGTCCCGCCGGCATCTTGCCGGCGATAGAGAACAAGGGCAAGATGCCCTCGCCACATGGGGATGACTTTTCCTCGAACCAAATTATAAAGTCGTTGCATCGAAGACCAGCACCCCGAACGGCTCCATCTTGAACGTATGCGTTTCGCCCACCGACAGAACAATTGCTTCGCTTTTGGCGTTTTCTTTCCACGGGCTTTTCAGCGAATATTTTTCCGCCGCACCATCGGGCAGCTCGAATGCTTTGCCTATATCGATCGTGATACTGCCCGGCTTGTCACTCGGATTGCGAAGCGACAGGATGCCTTTTCTTTCAGACCACGCGGCCCAGCCGTAAACTTCTCCCACTGCCGGGTCGCCACCTACCCAATGTGTATCAACCAGCACGTCGGCATTATCGCGGGACCATTTTGCCGCCTCGGCCAGGGCGTCCCAATTCTCCACCGACATCAAAGCTGGCGTAATATACAGCTCCTGGCAGTCGGTACCGCTTGCGAAGAAATCCCGAATATCCTCGGTAAGACCTTCGCTTTCTTTCGGCAGTCCATGATTGGCGAACATGATACCCTGGGTCATGAGCGAATTGAGAGGATACAGCGGGGCGCGGCTCACGACGTTATGATAGGTCTCCTTATCGCGGTATGTAATCTGCTGCTGGCGTTCAGTGCCGGCGCCGTATTTATCCCAATCGCTGCCGGAGCGCCACGTCGAATCGCAGTACCACAGCCAGTACGGCGAAGACCATGTCCCCGTGGTAGTGTTGATAAAGACATCGGGCTTGACGCGGCGCAGCTCGCTCATAAGCCGCAGCAGGGCCTGCATATCGCTTGCGAATTCGGCGGTTGTTCCGGCGGGCCTGCCGCCGACGCCGATGCCGTCGAACTTGAAATAATTCAGGCCGTAATCGTTAATCATTTTGACGCACACATCGCGAAACCTTCCGAAGTACTTCTTGCCGGCTAACGAAAAACCGCTCTTGTTCGTCTCAAAGCCCTGCTGTAGGCCGTACTTGAGCCTCGCTTCTTTGGCCTTGCCGTAGCCGCCGAAGGGCGAAAGCCACGCCCCTAAAACCGAGTCGTATTTTTCCACCACTCGCTGCAGCGGTGTAAATCCATCGGGATAACCCTCGTGAAACTGCCACAGCGAGGCCGGGTCGTCCCAACCGTCGTCTAAAACGAACGACTGCATCGCCACTCCACGTTTTTTTATCAGTTCTTTGCCGAACAGCTCGACCACTTCAATGAACTGTTCCGGCTGGATTTTCTCCGGCCCGTAGCCGATATCGTACCAACTATTGTAATGCAAAAATGGCCTGTAGGGATTCGCCCGCTCTCGTTCGATATAATACAAAAAGCCCCGCCGCAACTGTCCAGCCGGAACCACACCGAACACCGAGCTACAAACGAACTGCTCACCCGGTTCCAGCCGGGTTGTGTATGGCAGGCTGCATCTAAAGCCGTTCGGGTTGCTTACACTTTTCGACAGAGGATTCTCAAAGGCAAAGAACATATTGCCAGCCACCACAGGCGAACCGTCCACGATGCCTTCAACTTCGGCCTTCGCCGCCAAATCCCACAGCACAATTTCTTTTATGTCGATGGGAGTATTCTTGGCTGTAAAGTTGATTTCCTGCCGGACATAATTCGAGCCGTCCCGCAGTATCGCCCGCCACCGGACTTCAAGATTCTCATCGGGTAAGCCGAACGTGATAAGGATTTCTTTGCCGCCGAGCCGCTCACTTAGTCGGCACGACTTTATATCCGGCACGATATTTTTCGTCTGAAACATGCCGAAAATTCTCATATCGGAGGCTTTCAGAACCCGCCCATCACCCAGAACCAGTTGAAAGCATTCGCCTTCTCCGGCGTCAATCGCAGACCCGGCAAGCTTATCGACCAGCCGGTCGAGTTTTAGCCGTCCTTCGGTGATATCCCATTGGCAGGAGAGCACGTCATTTTCCAAAACCAGCCGCCCCTCATCAAAGCTGCACTGCGCGGCCCCCGGCTCCGAACCGGGAAATTCAATCTCTACCCCAGCCCGACCAAAAGCCCCCAAAACCAGCACAATAAATACCAAAACACGTATAAACCGTTTATTCTGTATTCTTGAGCCCATTTCGCGTTCCTTTCCTGTAGTGTAATTTTCGATCCCCCATCATACCAAAAACCGGTTAATTCGAAAGCTAATTACATGGATAAATCCAGCCTCAAATAGAGGCTCTTTTTTTGCGATAAACCATGACGAATTGGCAAACATTTGATAATATAAATCTTATGGACGTCGAATAAGGCAGCATTGATGCATCTATTTAGCGAATCCTATGCGAGAAAAGAAAGGAATTCGACGAAAGGGAGAAATAGGCTATATTGATTAAGAAAATTGGCAACTCGCGATCAGTTGAGGAAATCTTTCACAAGATAATTAAAGAAGGACAGGTACTTCAAGAGGCAATAGAAGATAAGCCGAGGGTAGAAGCACTTAACTTTGATGCTCTGTTCGATCAAATTCTCGAACTAATTCTAATCGAAAACTTTTCAAGAAAGGATGAAACCGTTAAGAAGCTGTTTAATCCCAACATTGGTGGTCCTTTGGTCAGTTTGACACATAAAGCAAGACTATTATACGCGCTTGGGATCATTGATAAAACGACTCTTGATGATTTTTTGCACCTACACAACATTCGCAATAGGTTTGCCCACAGTGTCGACACAAGTTTCAGCGACTCCGAAGTATGTAAGGAATGCCAGAAATTATCTACAGCCAAAGGTCTAAAGGTGACGACAGAAAATTCCTTTGTATATTATAAAAATTCAGTTGAAAAAATCGTGGAGTACATGAAAAAGAAATTGTAACAAAAAAGAAGCCGAGTAGGGTGTGCAAAATTTATTTTGCACACGCGGAATAGATAATTACGGCTTCTCTGTGTCGCATTGAGGACGAGCGAAATTAGGAGGAGGATATTATTCTATTTTTCAATGAATAGATCAGCGTGTGCAACAAGTTGCACACCCTACGAGTTCATTTCACAGAATGTTGTTTGGGAGAGGGATGTATTTCACGGAGATTTTTTCATAATTTTCTCGATATTTAACATATAATATGATATAATATACAGTTAACATACGAATTTAAAGTTAAAAGTGTAAAGTTATAAAGTTGTGAACTTTAGCCGAAATCTGGAGATGTAATAGTGATAATAAAGAGGCCGACAA
>CAZHBL010000319.1:0-6645 GCA_964530105.1 uncultured Pirellulales bacterium
CGAGCGCCCCAGGCGCGTGGCCGAGCTGCGCACGTAACGGCCCCGGTTGCGGGGCGATTCTCGGCTCGCGCGCCGTCCCGGACGGGACTTGGCGCCCCGCTCGTCCGCAGGCCCGGTCAGCCGCAGCTCGAAGGACGCCCCCGGCAGGTAGCGGCGCTCGACGACCGAATCAAAGTAGCCGTCCCGGTCGCCGGAATCACCGACCTTCAAAACCACGTCGTTGACGGCTGCGTCGAAGACCACTGCGACTGCATGTACATAGTCAATACTTACCGCTGGGATTACCCGCTCGTAGCGGCGCTGGTGGCACCCCGGCCACTGCTAATATCGAACAGCGACAAAGACAATCTCTTTCCGCTGGATGGGGTCGTCCGCCTGCACGAGAAGGTCAGGAATATCTACCGGCTGTACGGCGCCGAGAAGAACCTCGGCCTGAACATCACAGAGGGCCCGCACAAGGACACGCAGCAACTCCGCGTTAGCGCTTTTGCGTGGTTCAATCGGTTCTTAAAGAACGATAGCTCCCTGATTAACGAGCCCGCCGTGCCGTTTTTCGAGCCGGAGCAGCTAAAAGTCTTCAAAGAGCTGCCTGCCGACGAGATTAATACGCGGATACACGAATCGTTCGTTCCAAAAAGCCAACAACCATTATCGCCGCTATCGGCAGAAAAATGCCAGGCCTTGCTCGAAATGCTTCGGGAAAAATCATTCGGCGGCTGGCCGACACAAGAGCAGGCAGGCCCGCTGAATATCAGGCGGGTATTCTCCGCCGAACGGAACGGCATCTGTTTAAGCGCCTTCGACTTCACCAGCCAGCCGCATGTCCGGCTGCGTTTATATTTGGCACACCGCCCCGGAATCGAACGACCCAATAAGGTGGTCCTGAACGTACCGGACGAGCAGCAATGGTCACAGTGGCTGTCTGCGATGCGCGTCGGTTTTGCCGATGAGCTCAAAGACGAAACGTTGCCCGATCCAAACGAAGACGCCTTCAACCACATCCGCGAGGTACTTAAGGACAACAACTCGGTACTGGCATATGCAACCACTCGCGGCATCGGATTAACGGCATGGAATCCGGACGAACGAAAGCAAACACAGATCCGCCGGCGGTTCATGTTGCTCGGCCAGACACTGGACGGCATGCGAGTCTGGGACGTCCGGCGGGCGATTCAGACCGCGGGTCAAATCGAATTGCTAAATAACGTGCCGATCGCCCTTAAAGGGCAGCGACTGACGGCGGGTATCGTACTCTACGCGTCGCTGTTCGAGCCTGACATCGCCGGACTTGAATTGTGGAATCTACCCGACTCACACCGTAACGGACCCATATTTCTCAACGTGCTGCGTTACATGGATATACCACAGGCCGTAGCGATGGCGACCGAACGCACTGAAGTGCGAGTCTATCCGGAAAAATGACTACGGATGGCAGTTCACATAGGCTGCTATAGACATCTCATCTGAGGCCGATAACAAATAACCCGTTCAACAACCATGCAGAATCTGGCCAATACATCAATTTTTTATTTAACCCCGCCAAAACTTATTCCGATACAACCTTCAAACCCACAGAAAGATAATAGGTAAATGGAAAGAGTCTGAAATGGGGATTCGAAATCTATCTGAAAATATCATTGTTGCTGAGCTTCCTTCCGACGGGTCGGAAAGAGCGGACGAACTTAAAAATCTCAATGAAACAATCAGCGTCAAATGTCAATACGATGTGATCGTCGACTTTTCCAAAGTTGAGATCATAAACTCCTGGAACATCAGCAATCTCTTAATATTGCAGGGCATGCTGGGGGATGCCGGACACAAACTTATTCTCTGCAATGTCAGCACAGTCACTAAGTGTATTTTTGTAGTAGCGGGTCTTAGCGAGATTTTCGTTTTTGCCGATAACAGGTCCGCCGCCTTAGCCGCTATCCACGACACAAACTCGCCAGTAACTGCCAATCCCCAGTAATACCTGAAATTCGATTGCCTGACTGGCATACCAGCATAGCGCCGTTTCTAAAAAGTAATTGTCACGTCCTGTCAGGCACAAATAACTTTGATGCGCTCTGTAGAAAATATAGGGCCGGGGTTTGTCATTGCGAGCGTAGTGAAGTAATCTCAAACGCAACTATGGATTTTCTGCTTATACAGCGAGAGATTGCCATGGCCCTTCGAGCCTCGCAATGACAGATTGTGGAGATTTTTTACAAAGCAACCTTGACACCTTCTTATTCCGGGATTAAATTATTTACTATATATCCCGGTCGTGCCCGGATCTACGAGGAGCAGACCGATCATGCTTAAGATAGGAGATAAGTTATGAGCAAGGATAACCTTTCAAGACGCACTTTCATCCATAGCACTTCCCTGGCGAGCGCTGCGACCATAGCCGTATTCGGAAAACAGAACCACGCTGCTGCCCTTTCAAACGATAAAAAGAAAGCAGATACATCAAAGATACTCAACTATAACCCAAAGATGGGCTACAGGCGATTGGGGAAAACAGGCTTGGTGATATCCGAAGTAAGCCTGGGAGGGCACTGGAGAGCGCCTTGGCGGGACCGCAGCGGCGGGTGGTGGTGGGGCAAATTTGCAAAAGAGGAGGTACCCGACGACGTAGCAAAAAACCGCACGGAAGTCGTCTCCAGGGCTATCGAATGCGGCATGAATTACCTGGATATCACCGGCGCCGAGGAATGTCTCTGCTACGGAGCGGCGTTAAAGGGACGGCGCGAGAAAATGATTGTCGGAGCCGACGATTCCAAGCTGTGCCCGCGACACGATGAATACTGCAATGTCCCGGCACAGATTCACAACGTCGAAGAATGCCTGCGTCACATCAGGACCGATTATCTCGACATCTGGCGCGTTCAGGCCAAGATGGACGGAACTAATACGGATGCCGACGTGGAAGTCATAATCGAAGCCTTTCAAAAGCCGCACAAAGCGGGCAAGGCAAAGCACCTCGGCATCTCGTCTCACAGCCGTCCCTGGGCTCAGCATGTTATCGAAAAGTATCCCCAGTTCGAGATGTTCATCTTTCCCTGCACAGCCAAAACCACTCAGAAAAACCAGCCCGCTACAAGGGACAACATCGAAGAGGTAAACGCCGGCTATGGGCCCGATAACAAGAGTATTTTCCAGTCGCTGCGAGACTGCAACGTCGGACTGGTTACGATAAAGCCATTTTTCGGCGGCAGCCTTTTTAAGAGCCACGGCAAGCCAAAATTAGGTGTCGGCAGCAAGGAAGACAACGACCTGGCAAAACTGACGATCCAGTGCGTCCTGAATCTGGACGATACCGTCACGAGCGTGATACCCGGGCTATCGACCGTTTACGAGGTCGATAATGCCGCCCGGGCTTCCTATACGCACCCGCTCGGGCAGACGGCGGCAGACAAAGACTGGCTCCGGCGAGTAACCGACGAGCAATGGGCCACCCTGCCGCTGGAATATACATGGCTGCGGGACTGGGAAACCGTATAGTATCATCGTCTTTTACCTGGTAATGAACAGCTTGGAAAAAATGGATAGCGATGCCTTTCGAGCAATATCAATAATTACTGCTTCGAATTTTTTCGTATAGTAGAGCTTTTGATGTATAAAAGAGTTAAAGCACACATTTTTATCATCACAACTGTTTCTTTATTGTTGCTATCCACAGACCATGCCGGAGCTAATATTTCCAAACCAGCCCAAACCCCCCATTTTGAAAAGCAAGGCCCTGCTACTCAACTTATCGTGGACGGCAAGCCCTTTTTGATGCTGGCAGGCGAACTGCACAATTCAAGCGCCTCCAGCCTCGAATACATGAAGCCAATGTGGGATAAATTAGTCGCTATAGGCCTTAATACCGTTCTGGCAACCGTCTCGTGGGAACTCGTCGAACCGGAGGAGGGGCAGTTCGATTTTGCGCTTGTAGACGGCCTCGTCGAGCAGGCCCGCCGGCATAATCTCCGCCTCGTTTTCCTATGGTTCGCCTCGTGGAAAAACGCCATCTCATCGTACGTCCCGCTGTGGGTAAAGAAGGATATGATGCGATTCCCACATGCACAGGACAAATCCGGCCGGAACACCGGGGCTATCTCTCCACTCTGCGCCGAGGCTATGAAAGCCGACGCCAGCGCTTTTGCCGCCGTGATGCGCCATATCCGCCGGATCGACGAAAACCACAGCACAGTCCTTATGATGCAAATCGAGAACGAGACGGGCCTCCTCGGCAGTTCCCGGGACTTCTCGCCCCACGCCAATGAAGTCTTCGCCGGCGCAGTACCAGCCGAACTGATGGACTATCTCGCGGTCCATAAAGACTCGCTAATTCCCGAACTGCGTAAAATATGGGAAAGTGCCGGCATGAAAAAATCCGGCTCATGGTCCGAAGTCTTTGGCACAGGCCCCGAAGCAGACGAAATTTTCATGGCTTGGCACATAGCCAAATATATCGGCCATGCAGCTAAAGCCGGCAAGACCGAGTACCCGCTGCCCATGTTCGTCAACGCATGGCTAATCCAGCACGAGGGGCAGGAGCCCGGCAAATACCCATCCGGCGGGCCAGTTTCAAAAGTGATGGATATATGGCGCGCCGCCGCCCCCGAGATCGACATTTATGCCCCGGATATCTACCTTCCCGACTTCAAAGCCGTCTGCGAAAGCTACGCCCGCTCCGGAAATCCGCTGCTGATTCCAGAAGCCAGACAAGGACCTGAAGCAGCTCGAAACGCCTTCTGGGCCTTTGCCCGGCACGATGCCATCTGCTTTGCCCCATTCGGCATCGAAGATATATCCACCGACCATCCTCTCGTAAAAAGCTATGATATCCTCGCCCAATTGACGCCCCTGATAACGAAATATAACGGCACAGGCAAAATGGTCGGCGTTCTTCAGCAGAAAACGGAGGAGAAAGGCGCCGAAATCGAACTCGGCGGCTACCTTGCTCAGGTCGAATACACAGGCAGAGGCAAAGCCGGTGACAAGCTTGCTTTCGGCCTGATTATTAACATCGGGCCTGATGAGTTTCTGCTCGCTGGCAACTACTTCTCCGTCCATTTCGCCGCCGCCTCGCCGGGCCCGAAAAACGCCGCCATCGCGCAGGTCTGGGAGGGCCGATACGAACACGGCAGGTGGATTCCGGGACGATGTTTAAATGGCGATGAGACGGGCGCCCACTGGCAGGCAAAGCTGCCCCCGAATACGAGCGATGTCTTCGCCAATCCGGATTTCCCCCGTATCCTCCGCGTCCTGCTCTACAGGCACGAGTAACGCCTGCTCTCCGGGCTTTTCGATGTCTCCGATCGAAGGTCAGAAATTCTCACGGATATATTTTACGGCATTATCGAAAATGGTCGTTCCATCGGGCTCAAGACCGGCTCCGAGCCGGGACCAGTGCGGATGCTGAGTCGGTCTTACGAACCGTTCAGGGTGCGGCATCAGTCCGAGCACCCTGCCGGTCGTATCTGTCAGACCTGCGACCGAATCCATCGACCCGTTCGGATTGACGGGATATTCACCTTCTTTGCCGTCTTCATCTACATACTTGAATGCGATGTGTCCCTCGGACCGCAATTCATCCAGCGTCACATCGTCTTTGGTGACGACTTTGCCCTCGCCGTGCGCGATTGGCAGATAGATTTGCCGGCCGGGCTCGATGAAAATGCACTTGTCGCCCTGGGGCGAAAGATAGACCCACCTGTCTTCGAATTTTCCGCTGTCGTTATTTGTGATGGTTACGCTAACCTGTCTTCGTGGCGAGGGCATCTTGCCCTTGTTCCTTTCCACCGGCGTGGCGCCGGTGAGACGCAAGGCCGGGACGGCCTCGCCACAGCCGCCCGGCAGGATTCCCGTCTTGACCAGCACCTGGAAGCCGTTGCAGATTCCGAGCACAAGTTTGCCGTCTTCGATGAATTTTTGGACCGGCTCGAAAAGGTGATGCACAATCTGGTTCGCAAGGATCTTGCCGGCAGCCACGTCGTCGCCGTAGCTGAATCCCCCAGGAAATACTATTATCTGGAATTCGTCCAGCAATGTTTTATCCCGGATGATTCCGTTTATGTGCATGCGCTGCGCCTTCGCTCCCGCCAACTCCAGCGCGTACTCGGTCTCCATATCGCAGTTGATCCCCGCGGCCCGTAAAACAATCGCCTTTACTACTCCCATCTCTTGCCTTTTTATCTTCCCTTGATTATTCGTTCCTGTTTTACTACCAATCAAACGTTTTCTGCCAAGCCTGCTTCAGTGTCACGATATCCTTTTCGATAACGGTCTCACCGTCTTGTGCTTTGATGACGAGCGTTTTTTCTTCCGTCACTTTTCCGATCTGGCCGAACGGCAGATTTAGCATTAACTTAGCGAACGCATCATATTTGTCCGGCGTCACTTCTACAATGTATCGAGAATTCGATTCGCTGAAAAGCTGGACATCAGCCCGGCTGCAATCTTTGCCGCTGGGCAGGCCGTTCAAGTCAGCCTCGATCCCGAACCCACCGGCAAAGGCCATCTCCGCGAGCGCCACAGCCAGACCGCCCTCGGAGCAGTCGTGGCAACTGACTACAAGACCATTGGCTATTGCGGCTGAAATCTTAGCTGCGATTTTAGGAGCTTTTCCGAGGTCTAATTTCGGCACGTTGGCTCCGATGTGGCCGTTAATTT
>CAZHBL010000320.1:0-5331 GCA_964530105.1 uncultured Pirellulales bacterium
CAGCCGCCTGATGCATCGGCCCGGACGTATGTAGTCAGAATAAGTGGTGGAATATTCTCTAACCGACCGGCATCTTTATCTGCTGCAAGCGTCCCGAATTCAACTACAACGCCAAGCTGCCGCAGTATTGTGCCCGTTGGGATATCTTGAGCAACGTTTTTGCGTGTAAGCATAACCAGCATTGGCATCTCGTCGACCGTGATGGCGTACACTGCATTATTCAGTGCGGCGCCCAATCCCGATTGATCACTGAAGCCGGATGGTATAGCTGATGCGGCTGAAAATCCCAGTCCCAGGGTGGACGGTTTGTAATCTGTTGAACCGCCCGTACTCATCCAGTCTTCCAGCAGCAACTGTGCAGTGCGTGTGGCGGCGATTTGGGCGCTGGCTATTTTAGCGTCTCTGGATGCATGATATTCATAGCTCATTGCGCCAATAGTAATAATAGACAAAACTGCCGTAGCTACGATCACCTCAACCAGGGAAACAGCCGATGCAAATTTGCGTCGCTTAATAGTCATAATCTTCTACATCCTTTCTTGCCGTAGTTTTCCAAACGACAGGGCTTCCATGCTCCCGAATTCTTCTTAAAAACAGTAATTGCTTCGCTGTAATAAATCCAAACAAGAAGCTGGACTGTGAAAACTCCTTGCGCTTTATACTATTGGCTCGGTGGCAATTCTTCCCAGTTTGTAACCCCGTTGAAAATAGTTCCTCCACCTCTTGGCAGACCCGGCGGCTGTGTTTCTGGACTTCGAATCCGGTCATCATAATTGACTATCATCTGATAATGTCTGACGCTGTTAATTTCGGTCGCTGAAAGTAGGACCCCGGTTTCCAGGTCTACCCACTCTCCGCTGCCTATGCTCGGATCGAAGTATGCGGGCCTTGCTACCCCACCTCCGTCCGGATCATACCAATCCTGCTGGATGGAGACTTGATTCAGAGCATTAAGATTGCCATTAATGGTAAAACCAGTTTCAGGCTCTGCTGTATCCCTGCTAACAGCATCCGTGTTGTATAGGAAGCTGTCCGCAGCAAACATTAACGCGGAAACGGTATACGTCGTCCCGAAACGGGGGTCTCCAAAGTAGATATTGCCGCCGCTTATAAGCTGGCCTGAACCGTCATATTCGCCCAGAGCCACCAGGCCCAACAGGCTATCGCTGTCTGCATATTCTATATTGTCGGAGATATGGATGTCTCCTGTCGCCACAATAGTCACTTTGCCGTCAACCAAAAATCCATAAGTGCTTTGGCTGTGAACCCAAACATCTCCGTCTACGTAGTAAACCCTGTTTTCCCCCATGCCTAAAGGAGTCGCTCCGTCTTTTGGGGTTCCCGATATAAAGCCGCCTGCCGGCTCCAGGAAATAATCATCCCCTGAGGTAGAGGCACACTCATCAGCCCTGTCCCCAGGATTCTTTACCACCATATTGTATAACTCATTGGCCGGTGGTAGATGTCCCGAAGCAACACCTGCATCTGTAAAGATTTGGCTCACATTATGTGTGTTATTTACTGCATAGTTCATGCCTACTAAGTTGGGAAGCTCCGGAGCTGCAACCTGGGTAACTGTTCCAGAAACCGTGGCAAGGTCCAAGATTTGAGTCTGACCAGTAGTGCTAACATCTCCAGCAAGCGCATAGGTGTTAGGCAGGGGCGCAGGATTAACACTACTTTCTTCATTCAAAAAGACGTCTCCATTAACATATATATTTCCATTAATTATGTCTTTCCCGCCAACCTCTCCCGAGCCTACCGGTACAGGGACACCTTTCCCCCTTAACGCAAACGACCAATTTGATGCACCCCCATCGGAATTACCGGAATATACTGCATGTTCATAAGGAGGAGCCAAAAAGGATATCTCCACCTTTATCCTTTTCTGTTCGTTGCCTGCCCTGCCGGTTGCAATGGCGTACCCAGGGTATACATCGGTATAAACATCAACCCAGTAACTTCCTTCTCCTAATGAAGTTTCGTTAATATCTACAAAATTTCCGCCGTACCCGTTTGCGACGAATCTCGCTATGCCTGCTTCAGCTAAATGAAAAGCCCTCGTTCCCTTAACAGCCTTTTGAGTCAATAACTTCTCAGATCCCGCCAGCCCGAGCACGGAGAAACCTATGATGGTAAAAATACAACCGATGATTACCACTATAACAAGTACTGAACCAGTCTCTGATCTTTTTAATATTCTCATTTTCATCTTACTATTTCCCGTAATTTCGCATCAGGACTGTTGAGACAAGATTTATCTGTTGATTGTCTTTTTTCAACTTGAGGTCTATTGTTACTCTATTGCCTTCTATATTGAATTGAAGACCTTGCAAATTACGATCGATAATAGTTCGAGGGCTTTGTCCCTCAATTTCGCATTGAATATTGTCATCTCCTGATCCAAGGGAAAATATTTTCCAGCCTCCGTCATTGTCATAGATCTTTATGGCTGTACCGTTTGCCTCCACAGTCGCGGAAGTGCTCGCCCTGATGGAACGGGTCAATTCAAGCATAGTATGAGAGGCGTCCCTCTGAAGATTCACATCGTCCCAGGCTTTATTCCACCGTGTATGACTCGCAACCAGGACCGCACCCCCAGCTAAAATTACGATGGTGGATATTCCCATCGCAATAACAACTTCCATCAGTGTAAAACCTTTTTGTTTTTTTGCTTTCATTGAATTCATCTTTTTACATACAAAGTGGCCATGTTCACATTGCGCTGCTTGCCCATCTGCGTCCAGCGAACAGTAACTTCAACCTTTTTATATGAGCCTAAATCTTCTGTCACTGTCGTTTGCTCGTAAGATACGTCACCCAAAGGAATATTCACTTTCGTTTCACCATCCGGTATTTCGATACTGATATTATTGTCTGCTCTTAACTGTTCCAACTTTTGGTTAGCCAATTGGACAGCTACCCGGGAATATTTGCTCTCGCTGATTTGGCCTGCGCTATAGGCAAAGAGAGAAGAGCCTCCAAACACGATAATTACTAAAATTGATATGGCCAACATCACTTCAACAAGGCCCATTCCCTTTTGTGACTTTTGAACCTTAAGTCGACATTTCCTTTTTAGCACTTTTTGTGGCATTTTTCCGTCCTTTGATTACACCAAAACATCTAAGCAAATTTGTGCTGCTTAATAGTCATCATCTACATCCTTTCTCTCCGTAGTTTTCCAAACGACAGGACTTCCATGCTCCGGAATTCCTGGTAATCAAGCGGTGATTGCGTCGCCGTAATAAATCCAAACTAAGAGACTGAACTGCGAAAAACCCCTCCCTTTTTCTTGACTTATACTAATTAAAATATACAACAAAAAACCATCTAAACAAAAAAATAATTATTTACTTTAGAAAAACCCCTTTTAGTCCCGGATCAATCATGCCGGCTGAGACTTGATTCAGCGCGAGAACGCAAGGTTGCTGCTTTTTATCTGGTATTTATTCCGCCGTATCTTTGAGGCAAATTGGAGTCTGAACGGAAAATTGTTTTCGAAACAAAATTGCTTTTCTATCCTGGAAGCGCAGGTGCTTTTTATTTCGAAAGTGGCTATGGTCGTAACGACCATAGCCACCATGATTTAACTGAAGTCAGTACCGTAGCTAACCTGTGTTGCCCAGCGTTCCTCCGCACCCGCTTTTTTGCCCTTTAACGTCCTATATAACAAATATAAGGGAGAAATCAACTTTCCAGGATGCCGGCTTGCCACAAAGGCTTCCAACTCCCGTCTAAGTGGTATTCATTCTTACGGGCTCCAGGTGCCATCAGTGTGAAGTATATATGGGCCATTGGTCGGCGCACCTGCTTTACTGCCATTCGCAACCGTTACTTCGGCCATGCCATTAGCATTGATGGCGGTAATCGAATAATCCCCGCTTGCGAAATAGGTGCCTTCGCAGTCGGTGGCGCTAAAGCCCAATAGTCCCTGTGTGGTTGCATCATCAAGAGCCTTACCGACACAGTTTGCTATAGCCGTTGCCACGCTTGTCTCGGCGGAGTAAGCCCGAACCGCCGTACGGATAGTGCCCGCCGTGGCGTTTGCTTCCGACCATTTGGCCTTGTCGATGCGGCCCTGCATCAGCGGAATTGCAACCGCGGCCAGGATGCCGACGATGAGGATCACCACCATCAGCTCCACTAATGTAAAACCTTTTCTGCTTTTCATTTTCATCTCTCCAAATAAAAGTTTGAAAAAAGTTTGGGCGCCAAGTGCGTTACCTGGTCTTTATCCCATTCGGCTAAATCAATAAACGACTTCACTTTCGATTCGAAATTTCCGGTTCACCATCTGAAAATCAACAATGACTTATGTTCCCCCCTATAGGTCCGACATTGTGAAAATCGGCAAATACAGTGCAATCACGACAACCGATACGATCGCCCCGACCGATATAATCATGATCGGCTCAAGAAGACTCAACAACATGGTGACAGTAGCATCGATCTTGCGTTCATAATGCTCGCTGGTCTTTTCGAGCACTTCGGACATTGAACCACTTTCTTCTCCGACCTGTATCATTTTTACAACCATATTCGGGAAAAAGCCGGCCGAACTCATACTTAATGAGATGTTCGAACCGCCGACAATATTTTCTCTGGTCCGGATGATGGCCGTCTTGATGATATCGTTATCGGTCATCCCCGTGAGAATAGTAAATGCCTCGAGTACTGAAACGCCGGAAGAAAGCAAAGTTGACGTCGTTCTGCAAAACGTTGCAACGAATGCCTGACTCAATATGTTTCCGAACATAGGCATGGACAGGGAAAGTTTGCTGAATAAATAGTGGCCTTTTTTGGTCCTGGAAAAGAGCTTTGCAAACACTACCAGGATAATGACAAAGCCAATAATATAGTGAAGATTGTAGTGCAATATATCATAGAATCCCATAAAGCCACGGGTGAAAGCAGGCATTGTCCCGCCGATTTGATCGAATATCTTTCTGAATCGGGGAACAATAAAAGCCATTATGAATATGACAATTATGATAATAAATGAGAGCACAAAGACAGGATAAGCCATCGCACCTTTGACTTTTTTCGCGAGTTTGTCACGATTCTCAAAATACTCTGCCAGCTTGCCTATCGACTTCGCGAGATTACCGCCGGTTTCGCCGGCCAGAACCATGGCACAGGAGAGCCGGTTGAAAACCTTCGGATATTCCGAAATACATTCCGAGACGGGCTGACCTTTCTTGACCTTTTCCGATACCTGCTTGAGAATCTCCTGGAGCTGTACATTACCCGTGTCTTCACGAATAATGTCCAGGGCTGTAGTAATAGGAATTCCGCCCTCGAGCATCGTTGCCAACTGCCAGCAAAGTG
>CAZHBL010000320.1:5431-6645 GCA_964530105.1 uncultured Pirellulales bacterium
TTGTTATAAGAGCTATCACCCTTTGTCTGTGAAAGCTATCCTGATGACCTCTTCGGCGGTTGTTAAACCCTCCAACACCTTAATAACACCGCTGTCGAGCAGGCCTCCATAACCTTTTTTACGCGAGGTCTCCCTGATCTCGGATTCGGTCGCGTTGACAATAATCTTCTCGCTGATTTCGGTATCCACATCCAGGAACTCAAATATGGGCAATCTGCCCAGATAACCGGTTTCTCCACAGGCCTGGCATCCCCGGCCGTGATAGAACACAGAGTTCTCGGCCTTCTCTTTGCTTATCCCCAGATGTTTGAGGGCTTCTTCATTCAATGTTACCGGCTCTTTACAATGATCGCATATTTTTCTGACGAGTCTCTGAGCAATTATCAAATTCAGTGCCGAAGCCAGCAGGTACCGCTCAATTCCCATATAGAGCAATCTGCTTATCGCGCTCGGTGCATCGTTGGTATGGAACGTGCTTAAAACCAGATGGCCCGTCAAAGCTGCTTTTATTGCTATCTCGACCGTCTCTTTGTCTCGAATTTCGCCGATCAGAATAATGTCCGGGTCCTGTCTTAAGATTGCCCGCAGGCATCGTGCGAAATCGAGGTTGATTTCCGACTTGACCTGAATCTGGTTAATCCCGGCAAGGCGGTATTCGACGGGGTCCTCGACCGTCGTGATATTTTTCGTCGGATCCTTCAGGTGGCTCAGTGCCGAGTACAATGTGGTACTTTTGCCGCTGCCGGTCGGCCCGGTGACAATTATGATGCCGTGGGGCTGTTGCAGCTTGTCTTTCAATTCTTTCAGACGCTCCGGTTCAAGACCAAGTAAATCCAGGTCGTGCTTTACCGCCGATGCATCCAGAATTCGCATCACGACTTTTTCGCCGTATATTGTTGGAATTGTCGATACGCGGACGTCAATGGCCCTGCCGGATATTTTCATTTTGAACCGGCCGTCCTGCGGTAGTCTGCGCTCGGCGATATCCATTCGTGCGACAATCTTGATTCTGGCTATGACCGCTGCCTGCATCTTTTTCGCCGGCGGAACCATGTCCCGAAGAATGCCGTCAACTCGCATGCGCACAACCGTTGAAGTCTCCTGGGGCTCGATGTGAATATCACTTGCCCTGCATTTTACCGCCTGGCTCATGAGCAAGTCAACGAACCGAATCACGGGAGCCTTATTTGCGGCATCTTCACCGATGGTATCCG
>CAZHBL010000321.1:0-6633 GCA_964530105.1 uncultured Pirellulales bacterium
CCAGCGGCGGCTTACTGCCGTTGATCGCCATAAACTCACTGATAATGAGCGAAGGCTCCTGCACCTGAGATTCCTGTGCCATGAATACATAGCCGGCTACGTGTGTACCTGCAATTCCGTACCCTGATGCCGAGCGATTTTCATCTGCCCATTGTTTGGGCACAAATCCCGGATTGCTGAAATCGGTTCCGCTCTCGGAGTTCGAATCTCCCTGAAAATACGGCATCTGAGCGATCACGAGCAGCCCGGCAGACATTAATACCAAAGACAAAAGCGCTTTTGGTATCCATCCGCGTCTGCTCGATTTTATGCCATACTCGTTCCGTAGGTTGCCGATTGTCATATGATGATTTACCTGCATTTCGGAACTCCTCAAAAGGTTGAATGACCGCCGAAAGTTTCTTTCCATTGCTTTGTGCTTAAATCCATTACCGGGATTCGGATGAGCTGATCGCAAAACGAAAGAAGCTATAAAACGATTTTCTGAACACGACAATCCTCCTTAAAAATAATGAAATTGGGCAATAACTGAACTTTCTCCCATATTTTAAGGCAAGAAGATTGGTAAAATGCTCCACTTCACTAAATTCTATCTATGTCTAACCAGGATAATTGTTTATGGTTTGACACTACCTCCTTCCGAAGTCAAAATCAAGCTGTAGATAGAAATACGAAAATTCAGCCATAAAGAACACATTTCCTTATTTTATAACAGATTTGGGGCTTCTCTTCAATGAAAATCTTATCTAAAACTGCGGTTTTTTCATTCCTACAGTGGTTCGCGGCGGCTTCGAGCTGTAAAAGCATCCATGTTCTATACCGTTATCCTTGACGGAAATGTGGGCAATTTGGCATAAGCCCCGTTTGTTTTAAGGTATTTTACAGAACGCCTTAGTCGGCGAGCGGAGTGGTTTCTAATCGACTCGAATACCCTGCTGCTCCAGCCAATTCTTTAAATCACCCAGCTCGTTATTGAAAATCTCGTTGTCATAATCTTCTTCGAGCTTGTGGATGTTGCTTTCCAGTTCCGGCTGCTCCTGCACGACATCATTCAATTTCTTCTCGAACTCATCGCTCATAGTCATTAGGTCGGCGAAATCTATTTCCAATTCAAGCATACCCGTTATCCTTCGTATTACCGCCTCTATGCACTTGGGATTGGTGCCCTGCACGTAAGCGGGAATGGCAGCTACGAGGCTTACCATTTTAATATCTTTTTTGCTGCAGTTGGCGGTCAGATAAGTGACGATACTGGCGGGGCCCTCGTAGTTGGTGAATTTTACGCCGTAGTGCTGGAACGTATCCCTGAGTCCGGATTCTGAGACCGAGCAGAAAAGTCTCGGTTCACGCGTATGGGGCACGAGGCCGGCTACGCTGCCGATGAAATATATCATCTCAACGCCAAATTCCGCACATACCGAGAAGATACATTCTGAAAATTCTTCCCAGTTCAGATTGGGTTCTTTGCCTAAAAAGATTATGAGATTGTTTTTTTCGCTGCAGAAAAATGTGTTCTCAGGAATCTCGTAAGACTCGACGATGCCGTCCTTTATTTGCGTGTGAGGGCGAAACAACGCTGTTATTTCCATTGAGCCGGGGAAGCTGTAAATATAGAATCCTGTCGGCTCGATTTCTGCAAAATTTTGGGCGCCCAGCTTGTCGATAAGGCACTTAACGGTACCTGTCGAGACTTCACCGCCATTCATCCAGCCCGAGAAACCCAGTAACAGCCGGGGATTACGCAATTGTGGCTTCTTATACATTTTCAGCTTGTCAGATGCCATGTTTACTCCATAATCGCTGTATTAAAACCCTTTTTACTATTTATCGGCATGTTAATCCAGATAAATTCGGCGTTTTGAAAATTAGCTGGAAAAGTTTTGTGGTAATCTCCGGAAAAAGGTAGAATGAATTCGGATATTCGGGCAGCTTATGACTTCAACCTGGTTTTATATGAAAAAAGGAGAATATTGATGTCGCAAGGTATAGATCGTCGAGATTTTATCAAAAAATCATTGCTGACACCTGCCGCGGGAGCCTTAGCAATGCACGCTTCGCAGAATCATGCCCTGGCTCAAGGTTCAGCGAAAAAGTCCGGCCCGGCACAAAACGTGCCGGCGTCGGGGGCCGACTTGCCAATGGGCAGGATCAAAGATCTTAAAATCAGCCGGATTTTGCTGGGCGGCAATCTGCTGACCCATTTCACGCACAGCCGGGATTTGAAGTATGTTTATAATCTGACTGCGCACTATAACACCGAAGAAAAAATCTTCGAGACAATGGCAGTTGCAGAAGCGCACGGCGTCAACACACTTGTGATTCATACCGCCCCCGGTGTTGTCAGTATGTTAAAGAAATACCGCTACAAGCAAGGCGGCAGGATTCAGTGGATAATATGTCCGACCGCCCAGATAGATACACAGCCTGAGGATTATCGCAATCAGGTCAAACAGCTCGTCGATGAGGGAGTCGATGCGATTTATTTGTGGGGCGTCGTTTCTGATCGGTTTGTCTCCGAAGGTAAGATCGATATGATTGCCAGGGCCGTGGAAATTGCCAAAGAGCACGGCGTGCCATGCGGAGTCGGGGCACACGATTTACAGGTTATAAAAGAATGTGAGCGAAACAAAGTTGACGCTGACTTTTACATCAAGACGTTCCACCATCACAACTATCCGAGCGCGCCAAGATCCGATGAGCTGACGAGCGTTTATGCCGAGGTGCCGGGCTACTGGTGTAACAATCCGAGTGAGGTAATCGATTTTATGAAAGGTGTTGAAAAGCCCTGGTTTGCGTTTAAGGTCATGGCCGCCGGCGCCATACCGCCGGATAACGCCTTCCGCTACGCGTTTGAAAATGGCGCCGATTTTGTGCTGGCCGGGATGTTCGATTTCGAGATTGCCGAAGATACGCTCATTGCTAACCAGATACTGAAGGACCTTAAGAGGACTCGCCCGTGGAGGGCATAAGCCGGATTGAATTATAACTGTTCCGGCTTGCTATATCTTTACACTGTCATGATTGATTGCGAAGAGTAAAAAAGTTACAGGTAATAATAAAAGAAAGTATAATTCGGCGATGGACAAATTAGGTTCTGATCGAGAGATTCTGGAATTTGCTATCTCCAGAGAGGTGGAGGCGCATTATTTTTTTCTTGCGTTGGCCGGTCGTGTGGAAGACCCGAGAATGCGGCAGGTATTTGAAGATTTGGCCGCTGAAGAGCTGGAGCACAAAGCCAAACTTGAGCTGGAGATGATCAAAACGGGTAAAATCATGCCAGTCGAGCAAATGCCCCCGGCCCGTCCTGAAAGTGGTTATATAATATCAAATAGCAACTCGTTGCTGGATATAGATTACTCTGATATGCTTTTGCTGGCTATAGAGAAGGAAGATGCGGCCTTCAGGATGTACGTAAATCTTATACCTAAAGTAAGCGATGCCGAATCGCGGGAAGTCCTTTTGGCACTTGCCCAGGAAGAAGTCAGGCACAAACTCCGCTTCCAGACTGAATGCGATTTGCTGCACGAGGAGAGTTGAAAATCACTTCAGAAAGTATACAGAAGGGCACAATAGTGCGCTGATTCGGATAATAAGCGTGTATTTAATTTCCTTTCCTCACCTTCAAATGGTAGTAGATAACTTTGCAGCATCTCTTTGTACTTGAAAGCTTGAATTCATCAGGCATACCTGATATTGTATCGTCAATTAAGCTCGAGTGTAGTTGAGCAGGTAAAAAAGGTATATGCCGGTAAGCAGTTCAATCGAGACGGGCCGGTATAATACCTGACGTTTATTAGTTTATGAGAAAGGAGTTTTTATAGTGGGTACAAATGATAATCTGAAAGACGCTTTTGCCGGTGAAAGCCAGGCAAATCGGAAATATTTAGCTTTTGCCAAGAAAGCTGAGCAGGATGGATTTCCTCAGGTTGCGAAGCTTTTCAGGGCCGCAGCAGCGGCAGAGACCATCCATGCCCATGCGCACTTTCGCGTGATGGGCGGAGTCGAAGGCACAGAAGAGAACCTTCAAACTGCCATTTTGGGTGAGGGATTCGAGTTCAAAGAAATGTATCCAAAGTTCGTCACGGAGGCCCAGGCAGAAGGGAATAAGCCTGCCACTGCTTCTTTCAATAACGCTCTTGCGGTCGAGGAGATTCATCACGCCCTTTATTCCAAAGCGCTTGAAGCGGTGAAATCCGGTTCAGATTTGCCTGAGACGAAAATTTATGTCTGCTCGGTATGCGGTAACACTGTTGAAGGTTCCGCCCCGGATCAATGCCCCGTATGTGGAGCATCCAAAGAGAAGTTTAATGAGACGCTGTGATGTAACGCTTTCAGGCGGTATCAGACTTTTCAGGGTTTTTCTTTGATAAAAAACTCCTTTTTCGGATTTGTGTTGTTAATATATCGGGCGTGTATGCGCTAATATCCATAATGATAGCATTGGCCGCCCTTGTGACGTTGCTGCGGCTAAAGGTCAAGATCGGTGTTGCTATGCTGGTTTCGGCCTGCCTGGTGGGGGTGTTGCTTCAGGTTTGGCCGGCGGAACTTGGCAAAGCATTGGCGGATGAATGGCACAGTCAGCCGCTGACGCGAACAACGGGCTACCTTTTCGTCTCGCTGACCGCTCTGTTGCTGCTGGTGAACGTAATCGGTGCGGCGATGGAAGAGATCGGCCTGTCGCAACGGCTGGTCCCGGCTATTCAGGGATTGTTCAAAAGCCGCCGGTTTGCCCTGGCGCTGATTCCGCTGATGATGGGAATGCTGCCGACGCCGGGCGGGATTATGCTATCTGCACCGATGGTGCGGGAAGCAGGCGATAAGATCGGTGTAGAGCGAAGCCGGCTGGCCGCCATAAACTTTCTGTTCCGGCATCAATGGGAACCGATCTGGCCGCTCTTTCCGGCGGTGCCGCTCATTCAAAGCCTGCTTGGCATCTCCGCCCTGACACTATTTTGCTATCACATCGTGCTGACCGGCGCGGGTACTCTGGTTGGTGTTGTTGTGCTGCTAATGTTCGGCATCCCGCCGAAACGTCCCGAGCACGAACCGGCCAGGCGTCACATGGCTTATCACCTGAAGGATTTCTTTCACGCTTTCTGGCCCATCGTGTTTACCGCCGGTTTGTATATTGCCTTTGATGTGCCGCCGGCTATCGGTATCTTTTTAGCCATCGTCGGATTGCTGTTGATACACCGATTTCCATTTAGGCGGTGGTTGTCTGTATTCAAAGCTGCCCGTGAGCCGGATATGGTCCTGCTTATTTTCGGAGCGCTTTTTTTCAAGCTCAACATCGAGACCAGCGGCGCGATCGGCAGCGTCGTAGATTTTCTCATAAGCGTCCATGTGCCGCCGTATTTGCTGCTGTTTTTGCTGCCGATGCTGGTCGGCTTCACGACGGGAGTCACTACGCCGAGCGTGGCAATTACGTATCCGTTCCTGATCGCCTTTATCGGCACAGGGACGGACGCAAAAATGGGGCTCGAAACACTTGCCTTTTCAGGATTACTTTTTGGCCTGTGGGTGACGCCTGTCCACCTGTGCCTGCCCTTGTCGGCGAGTTATTTTCAGACTTCCCTGTTGAAAATTATCATCAAGATGGTATTGCCGGCAGTTGGTGTCGCTATTGCCGGCGCATTGATGGCCTTCTTTTTCGGCTAACGGAAACCATTCATTTGACGACAATAGCTAACATGCTTAAAGGTCATAATACATTTGAAGTTATTTTTCTTACCGGTTTTGTTATCGGCTCTGTGATACGCAAGATCTTCACGGCCGGACGCAGAGGTGTCAAGGCCGAAAAGAAGTACAGCAACATCCTGGATATCATATTGGTCGGCACTGCCGGCGTGGGGATGGCTGTGCCTCTTTTATATTTGTTTATGCCGTGGCTGGATTTTGCAAACTATGTCCTGCCGGTATGGTGCGGATGGGTGGGGACGGTGGTTCTTGCCGGGGCGATAGTCATGCTTTGGAGATCGCACGCCGACCTTGGCCGGAACTTCTCGGCGACACTGCGGATTACGGGTCGGCACTCGCTCGTAACGAATGGCGTATACCGCCGTATAAGACATCCGATGTACACTGCCCATCTGCTTTGGGCAATCGCACAGGGGCTTTTGCTGTCGAACTGGCTCGCAGGCTGGGCGTTTCTGGTACTTTCTATTCCTTTTTACCTAATTCGGATTCCGAAAGAAGAGCAGATGATGCTTGAGCACTTTGGGGAAGAATATCGTGCATACAAAAGCCGGACCGGCAGGTTGATTCCAAGAAAAATAGATAGAAAATAGTAAATGAAAAAGTCTTGTAGAGTATATCTATCCGCATACAATGATTAACAAGAGCAGGTTTATTGACTATTCGAATAAAAGGAAGGAAAACAGATGAATCGCAGAACATTTTTGAAGGCTGTGCCGGCTGTCACATTACTGGCCGGAACAAAATCAGGCTTCGGCCAGGACTTAAAACCGATTACGCTTGTTGAACCGCAGAAGGACGGCGGCAAATCCGTGCTGGCGGCGCTGTGGGAGAGAAAGACTATCCGTAACATTGGTACTGAAAAACTGCCGCCTCAAATGCTATCCAATCTTCTCTGGGCGGCGTTCGGGATTAACCGCCCGAATGGACCATCTGCCG
>CAZHBL010000322.1:0-6598 GCA_964530105.1 uncultured Pirellulales bacterium
ATCAGCAGCTTGGGCTTCGGATACAGATTCTCCAGGACCATCGTGACGTTGCTGATGAACTTGTCGTCGTTGCCGAGCGGTACCGATACTACGTTTCCGCCGGCCAGCGCAACCGCAAAGTTATGTATCGGAAACGCCGGGTCAGGAACTATCGCCGTATCGCCCGGGCCCATCATCGCCAGGCACAGGTGGCTGAATCCTTCCTTTGAGCCGATACAGGCCAGCACCTCGGTCTCCGGATCGAGCTGCACGTTCCATTTACGCTCGTATTTCTTCGCGATTTCCGCTCGAAGATTTTTAATCCCTTTCGAAGCGCTGTATCGGTGATTGCGCGGGTCCCGCGCCGCTTCACACAGCTTATCAATCACGATCTGCGGAGCCGGGTCCGATGGATTGCCCATGCCCAGATCGATAATGTCCACGCCCGCCTGACGCTTTGCCAGTTTCAGCGCATTCAATCGCCCGAACAAATAGGGCGGCAGCCGTGTTATTCTCTGTGCCGGCTCAATCCGTTTATCCGAAATCTGCCGATTCGACGAGTCTATTGTTAAGTCAGACATACTCTTTCCCACAAATCAAAAAACTTGTAGGGTGTGCAAAGCACACCATTTTCAAAGTTGGTGGGCAATGCCTACCCTACTACAATCGGATAGTGTACACTCGCCGGATGAATTTTCAAGCTATTTTATCCATATTGCCACTTATAATTGAAACAGAACCGCGAACCGGCCGATAAATTCTTGCTTTTCGTTTCACTTTTAGTTAAAATGATATCGAGATTGTTAATAGTTCCATATTGATGGAGGATGGAGTAAAATGGCTAATATAAGCAAAACTCACAACATCTCGCGACCGCGAATAATAAGCGGCAAATTAACAATGTTGCTGCTCATGTTGCTCACCATCTGCGTTTGTTGCCGGCCGGCGATAGCCGAAACGAGCATCTACGTGTTCGATCCCAACCAAAGCACTGTTTTTAGATCGGGCGGGATTGCCGGCCTGCAGAAAACATTCTCCATCGCCGGACGGTTCCGGCTAACTATCGATTCTGTTTCAAGCGTAGCTTCATTCGAGATAGTCGATGCAAATCTGACTGATGAAGCCGGCTCGGTATATGGCCAAAGTCTCGATGAAATCTTCAATATGACCGGTCTTGCCGGCATCGTTGTTGGTGATACGACAATCAATTTCGAGGGTAAAACCGCCGACGGCACAGAAAGCGACGTTCGCCTAAAACTAAGCTTCATTGACGATTCAGCCCACCTGACCGGCAAAACCACGCCGCCGCCTAACAGTGCCGATATGTTTTTCTACGATGTTAACGCCGTAGCCATAAGAAAATACGCCGGCGGCACTGGTGAACCTAACAATCCATACCAGATCACAACAGCCGAAGACCTCATTAACCTCGGCGAAACCACCGAAGATTACGACAAACATTTCATCCTAACCGCCGACATTGATCTGGACCCCAACCTCCCAGGCCGCAAAATCTTCTACAGGGCTGTAATTGCACCGGCTAAGAATAGGGGGTGGAATCCTTCATTCTCTGGTATTTTTGACGGAGGCAACTATGAAATCTCGGGCCTTGTGTGTAGTTCCCCAAATACAGGTAGCGATTACGTGGGCCTTTTCGGACAGAATGACGGACAACTCATAAATTTGATCCTTCGTATCCCAAACATCGATGCAGAAGTGACAATTCACTCGTTAACGAACGATGGTCAGCCAGAGTATGGGCAGGATATTGGCGGTCTTGTGGGCTTGCTTAAGGGGAGCATATCAAACTGCCACATCTCAGGAGGCAAGATTCGAGGTAATGCATACGTCGGCGGTCTAGTGGGATCAATTGTTGGTAACGGTGAAGTCATTGGATGTACGTCATCTGCGAGTATCCGTGGGAATAGAGGTGTTGGCGGTCTTGCAGGAGTGAACAGCGGAAAAGTATACGAATGCTTTTCCAGTGGTACTGTCGAAGGAACACCGCACCCAATCTTTGTTGGAAGGCCAGATCCAAGCTATGATGTAATCGTTGGCGGGCTTGTCGGTATAAATAAGGGCACTATTCTGAACTGCCACTCTAATGCTGATGTTAAGGGACATGGGTTACGGTCTGACGGGTGGGCAGTTCCTCCTCTGCCCCTGCATGCATTTGGCGGATTAACAGGACTTAATACCGGCACGATCGCAGCATCTTGTGCAGTCGGCAAGGTCTCGGGACTTATACTAACCGATGGGGTAGCCCTTGGGCATGTCGGTGGTCTAATTGGGATGAATGAAGCGATAGTCTCAGATTGCTATTCCACCGGTAACGTAGAAAGTGGTGGCGGGCTGGTGGGTGATTGCGAGTCTGGTGTAATCAATAAATGTTACTCGATCAGTAAAGTTTCAGGAAATGGCGGTGGGCTTGTTAAGTACTCAACACAATGGAGTACAGTGCAGGCTTCTTTTTGGAATAGTGAAACCAGTGAACAATCAACCAGTTCCGGAGGGACACATAAGACAACGGACGAAATGCAGGACCCAAACACGTTCATGGCTGTGGGGTGGGATTTCATTGGCCAAGATGATAGCCCACACGATATTTGGGCTGTAGATACAGAAGGCGAATACCAATATCCAATTCTTTGTTGGCAGCTATTAACTTTGCCAACACTGCCCTTTTCAAACGGGAACGGAGAGTCTAACGACCCTTACCTTATTTCAACAGCAGATGAATTGAACAGTATCGGACATAACCCGAGGCTGATGCCTGCTCATTTTCGCTTAGTTAATAATATTGATTTGGCAGGAATCAATTTCTACATCATTGGAAGTAAAGTATATCCATTTACCGGCATATTTGACGGAGATGGTCATACTATTTCGAACTTCTCCTACAACTCTGCAGATTCTCATGGCATTGGACTTTTCCGGTATGTCCAGGGCCGATATGCCGCAATTAAAAATGTTAGCCTGATTAATCCCAATGTTGATGCGGGGTTGGGAGATGACGCTGGCTCACTGGTGGGTAACCTGGATGGGATTATATCCAACTGTCACGTTGAGGGTGGTTGTGTTTGGGGAAATAACAACGTTGGTGGGCTCGTAGGATCCGGTGGGACAATCAGCGACTGCAGTTCATCAGTTACTGTTGATGGGAATGAGCCTGTCGGCGGGCTGGTTGGTAGTGGTAAGGATATCACCGATTGCACTTCATCTGCCAGCGTTTCTGGGAATAACTTTGTCGGCGGACTTGTCGGAAAGAACTTGGCAAATGAGATGACTACTATCAGCAATAGTTGTGCAACTGGAAGGGTTGTGGGTTATGGTATCGCTGGTGGATTATTGGGGGGAGCCATTGATTACGATTCTATAGGTACTACTTACGCCGGTTTAATTTTGGATTCACCATGTATAATATCTGGATGCTATTCAATCGCTGATGTTAACGTTACACTTGGTAGTTCCGTCGGTGGGCTTGTAGGACATATTACTTTCACAACAATTATAAACTGTTATGCCAAAGGCACAGTTCTGTGTAATTCTTCGTCTGGTCCAGTTGCTACCATAGGTGGGCTTGTTGGATCCAAACAGGACAGCACGATCACGAATTGTTATGCATCCGGCAAGGTTAGTGGAGGCTCCTCCATAAGGAATTTATACAGCGGTGGATTGGTTGGGACAGTTGATAAGTCCATATCTTTTAAAGGAATTGTCACCGACTCCTTCTGGGATACGCAAACGACCAACCAGGCGGACGGAGTCGGATTTGACGGGGGAGACAGTACAATCAATATCTTTGGCTTAATAACAGAGGATATGATGCAGCAAGCCACTTTTACCAATGAAGGTTGGGATTTCGTGGACGAGATGGATAACGGCACCGAATATATCTGGTGGATTCTTGAGGGGCAGGATTATCCGAGACTCTGGTGGGAAACCAACAACAATTGATTATTTATTATTGACTATTGATTATTTTTTCCGCGTAATCCGCGAAATCAGCGGTCCAAGAAAATGATTATTGATTATTTCTCTGTGTGCTCGGTATTCTCTGTGGCCAGATAATCTGTAATGCTAACTCGTAAGAGCTTGAAAATTTTTCCAGATAATCATCAGGCCACCTTGCTAAGTTGTTTGGTAGTTGCACGTTGTGTTAATAGTATGGTCGCGATTATTTGGGCACTGTTTGGTCTTAGCCTCATTGGTTCCGGCCTAAGGCCGGGCTGTGTTTATCAGTGGTTTCATGATATAATATTGAATTAGTGGATCATTCAAACTGTTATTGAGGAGAAATTGTGATGAAGATAAATCTCAAAACAGTGCTGTTGCTGGTCGGTTTGTCTTTGATTATGTCCGGCCCCTGCGTTTTTGCCCATACCGACGTTACGGCACAACAGGCACGAGAACTAATTGATTCTACGGATGATCTGGCCGTTATAGACGTCCGGGAACCATCCGAATACTGTGGTACCAGAGGTCATATTCCGGGCGCGCTGAACTACCCGTTGTCTTCGGGAGTGCTGCATGACCGATATGAGGAACTGCCAATGGATGGTCCAATCTTAGTTGTGTGCCAAAGCGGGGGTAGAAGCAATCAGGCCGCCACCTTCCTGGATTCTCAGGGCTTCTCTATGGTCTATGACATGATGGGCGGCATGAACTCCTGGATATGGGAAACCGAGCTTTGTATTGAGGCCGAGGAAAAATACAGCGGCGGCACGGGAGAACCTAACGACCCGTACCAGATCGCCACAGCCGAAGACCTGATTACCCTCGGCGAGACCCCCGAAGATTACGACAAGCACTTCATCCTGACCGCCAACATCGACCTGGATCCTAACCTCCCCGGCCGCAGGGTCTTCGAAAAGTCTGTCATTGCTCCTGATACGAACGATATCGAATGGGACTTTCAGGGGGCTTCCTTTACTGGCGTTTTTGACGGCAATGGTCATACGCTCTCCCACCTGACAATCGCCGGAGGGGACTACGTGGGCTTGTTTGGTCATTTGGAATCTGAGGTCGAGGTTAAGGACCTGGGGGTAGTGGATGTAAACATCACTGGTTTAGGTGACTATGTCGGCGGGCTAGTGGGGTATAGCGACGGTGGCACTGTGAACCAGTGCTACAGTACCGGTACGGTGAGTGGTAATGACAATGTCGGTGGCCTCGTGGGCGTGAACGCTGGCAGTATCACTTCGAGCTACAACAGCGGTGCCGTCAGCGGGAACCACGGTATCGGCGGGCTGGTGGGCTGGAACCGTGGGGGTATTGGCATGAGCTACAGTACCGGCTCAGTCAGTGGAGCATCTTGGGTTGGGGGCCTCTTGGGAACGCATTCCAACATCGCGGTGCAGTGCTTCAGCACGGCTCGGGTCAGCGGCAGTTCCTCTGTCCTTATCGGCGGCCTCATAGGGAACAACCAACTAAGCTTCTACCAGACGCGCGTACTCGATTGCTTCTGGGATACCCAGACCTCAGGACAGGCCACCAGTGACGGCGGCACCGGCAAGACCACAGCCGAGATGCAAACCGCCGGCACCTTCCTCGAAGCCGGATGGGATTTTGTTGGTGAGACAGAGAACGGCACCGAGGATATTTGGAGCATCTGTGAGGGGACGAATTATCCGCGTTTTGTCTGGCAAATTCCGGTTGGGGATTTTGTATGTCCGGATGGCATCACGGTAGACGACTTTTCATTTTTCATGGAGCACTGGCTGGATGATAACTGTGACTTAAGCAATGGTTATTGTCAAGGTACAGACCTCAATCAGTCCGGCACAGTCGATATAACCGATCTTGAAATCTTTTTCGAAAACTGGTCGGCCGAGCAGAAATAATGGTGTGCGTTGCACACCCTGACAGTATCCGTTTGAAAAGAATTTTAGATTGCCAATTGCTGATGTGGCGAGGGCATTCCTTCGATTACGCTCAGGACAGGCTTGCCCTTGTTTCATGCCGTTGGCAGGATGCCAACGGGACGCAAGGCCGGGACGGCCTCGCCACAATCGTAAATCGTTTGTTAATCCTCGAAGGGCAGGCTCGCCGAGTAGTTCGGTGCTTCTTTGGTTATCTGGATATCGTGCGGGTGGGACTCGTGGACCGAGGCGGCACTGATCCTCACAAACCGGCTGGTTTTTCTCAAGCCCTCGATATTTCTCGCCCCGCAGTAGCCCATGCCGGCACGCAGGCCGCCGACCAATTGATAGACGAAATCGCCAAGCGTCCCGCGGTAGGGTACCCGGCCTTCGACGCCTTCGGGCACGAGCTTGCTCGCTTCGGTCGAGCTGCTCTGGCCGTAACGTTCGGCAGAACCTTTGACCATCGCACCCAAAGAGCCCATGCCCCTGTATTCCTTGAACTGCCTGCCTTTGTAGATGACTAACTGGCCGGGGCTTTCTTTCAGGCCGGCGAACAATGAGCCGATCATTACGCTCGAAGCCCCGGCGGCGATTGCCTTGGCTATATCTCCCGACTGTCTGATTCCGCCGTCGGCAATGACCGGGATGTTGTGCTTTTGTGCCACCTCGGCACAGTTCATTATCGCCGAGACCTGCGGTACTCCGACGCCGGATATAATTCTGGTTGTGCAAATCGCACCGGGCCCGATACCGAT
>CAZHBL010000323.1:0-6594 GCA_964530105.1 uncultured Pirellulales bacterium
TTTGTTTATGGCGATAGCCTCATTGGTTCCGGCCGAAGGCCGGGCTGCGTTAATCTGCGTTCATCCTGTCTAAGTAAGTTGATTATTGTATGCCGACGTTATTGTACGTCCTTGATCGCATTCTCAACCGACCGCAAGAGCGTCTCCAAATCATCCTGAATAATTGAAAATACCTCTTCGTGATCTATCTGAAAGTATTGATGAGCGATCACATCGCGAAATCCCATCGCCCCGGTCCAGTCGGCTTCCGGATACTTTTCAAACAAACGGCCATCGGTCATCTGATCAATACGTTTCAGGTTTTCGCCGGCGGAGATGAACAGCATACAGATACTGTCGAACGTCTTTTCGCCTTCGTCCGAAGCGATAAAATCGTCCGCGCTTGTGAATCCTTGGGATCGTTTCTTTATTTTGACAAGCCATTCTCTTACCTGAACCATCAGCGAATGCACCAGTTCTTTGTCAAACATAGACGCCCTCCTTTTCGATCCGCTTTTTCAGAAATGGGTTCATCCTTTCCCGGTACCTCACCAGATCAACGGGGAAGTGAAAAACGTTCTCCAATTCGGCTTTCAAATGCACTACCGTAAAGAGATTCGGGCTGCTCATTTCATAAACAATGTCCACATCGCTTTCTTCCGACCCGTCATCCCTGGCGACGGACCCAAAGATGCCGATTCTGGTTACTCCATATCTCACAGACAGAACAGGAGCAATTTCCCTAAGGATTGAAAGAATCTTGTCTTTGTTCGGTCTCATACTACAACCTCTTTTTTTCTGATTCGGCCAATTCAGCCTTCGCTTATTTTTTTGCTCAAACCGGCCATTTTTTCCACCATTTTGGTATTTCCACAAAACTATCTCTGCGGGCCGGATGCCTCAGAAGGTGTTAATATAACCCCACCGAGGGCGGAAAATCAAGAAATAACAGAAATAAAAAGATATTGCTTGACAAATACCAATAATGTGGTATAAACGATATATTATAAAGATTAGAAATCTTTAGGCCCCAGACGAAGACAACTAACCTTTGGAACTTTTCCGTTTAGTGATTTATCTGCGAAGGAGCAAGGATGGCTAAGAAACTAAAGACTTCGGCTGACGGCAGGAAATGCGAGTTTCCGCACTGCAATCATATTTTGAGCATCTATAACCATGAGCCTTACTGCCATATACATCGCGAAAAAGCTGCACAGAAGGAATTGGTTATGATCCCATATCACCATCTGTCATAAACCGATGCCGTTTTGATTTACTATCTATTATTTATTAATGACTATAGCTAAGCCATAAATTTTTAAGTTTTTCTTTTTAATTAATGGAGGGCGTTTCGCGGCAGGTAAAAATTGCCTGGTGCGATGACGTCGGGAAAAGGTTCACCGGTTTCCGGGTATATTATGACCTTCATGGTCACCGTATCCAGGGACGAAAAAGTCTCTACATGTTCATCTATATAGCCGGCGTGCAGCTTGATCTCGGGCGCATCCGAACCGTCAACGCCTTCTCGCGACCAATAGGCGGAGGAAAGCACTGTCCCTTCCGTGATTGAAACTCCGCCAAACTTCTCACAACTGCTATAAGAATTCTTGCTTCGAAAATGGTCGTAGCCGAAGTAGTCACTCACCAGCAGTTTGCTCCAGTATCGGCCGGATGTGGAACTTTGCGGCCCCCGGAAAAGATAGTCCCTTTCTTCGAGGTAGCCCGTATAATTCCAGTAAAAGCAATACGTCCCGCTCAAGGGGTCTTCGACGGGCGGCGTTTCCGGATTGTCCCACTCGTCGCCGGCATCCCAGGCATCCTGAAGGTACTTATATTGCCGAGGTGCATTGGGGCAATACATCATGCCGGCATCTTCGATATACGGACGCAGATAAGCACTCATGGAACGATGCATACGGGGGCTGCGGGCGCGATAACCCGTCACCATCATCGGCTCCTGCCAGTTCCAGAATGTCGACACGTCACCAAGGGTGGCGACCGATTCCGGATACTGCTCGTTATTGTCCGAAGCAAAAAGGTTTACTCCGCTGACAATCCCGCGCTGGTTGCCGATCCCGATCAGCGTTTGGGCCTGGTGCCTGACCTTACCGAGTGCCGGCAGCAAAATGCCCATCAAAGCCGAGATGATGGCAATGACCACCAAAAGCTCTATTAGTGTAAATGCTTTTGGTTTGCTCATTATGGCTCGTTTCCTTTCTCGGTCTCAACATATGATACACATGTACGGCCTTGTGTTCTATTAATTTTATCTCACCCTATTATTTTCAGTAGTCCTTGAATCTTCTCATCCATTCGGGCCAGTTTTCGGGCTGCACGCCGCCGGCTTTGGTCCATTCGTTTGCCGTGTTAAACTCCATATGCCACTTGAGCGTCCATAGCTCTTTGATCCCGACCTTTCTTACTGACCAGTCCAGAAACAACCCGTTTATATGTTCGTTGTGCCGGTTTATGCAAAATGGCGCCACGTCAAAGCCAGAACCAGGTCTTATTGGCGGCTTAAAGACATTTTGAGCCCCACTCTTGGGCATTGTGCTGTCGAGAAGCAGGGGGATTTTGGCCCTGCCCTTAATGGAGAAGGTGTACGTGTAGGGCAGACGGGTACTACGGTTGCCTAGATCAGCAGAAAAAAATCTGTAGCTAAACAACCAACCGTTTAATCCGTAGCTGCAGCGAAATGGCGGGCCGGGGCTTGTCATCTCCCATGCTTCAAATGTTGAGCCCTGCTTTCCCTCCACACGCGTATCACCGATCCGAGCACCGAAAGGATATTTCCCACGTCTGACTGCCATAGGGCAGCAGGCTATGCCTTTCGTATCAACGGGGTGCAATGACTCAGCTACGTTTGGATCATCGCTGCTTATGACCGAGCCGAGGAGAAAAAACATGCTATAGCCAACGATATTGTCTTGGGGAAGGCGTCCCTGATTGTCCTCGGTGTATAGGGCTATAGTCGTCGCCCACTGCTTCAAATTTGCCTGACAGACAACCGCCCTGGCCTGCTTTCTGACTCGCTGAAGTGCCGGCAGCAATATAGCCGTCAGCAGAGCGACGATGGCAATAACCACCAATAGCTCTATTAGTGTAAATGCTTTTGGCTTGCTCATTATGGCTCGTTTCCTTTCTCTGCCTCAACATAAGATACACAAGATCAGTCTTGTGTTCCACTTATTTTGTTCCATCCTATTATTTTCAGTAATCTTTGAATCCTCTCATCCACTCCGGCCAGTCATCCGGCTGCACCCCGCCGGCTTTGGTCCAGGGACTGTGAGAAATCATGCTTGCAGAGTAATGGGGATCCCATTTGAGCGTCCATAGCTCTTTGAGCCCGATCTTTCTTACCGACCAATCGAG
This sequence comes from uncultured Pirellulales bacterium, assembly GCA_964530105.1. GTDB lineage: Bacteria > Planctomycetota > Phycisphaerae > Sedimentisphaerales > Anaerobacaceae > JAFGPJ01. The sequence continues at coordinate 3,352 of CAZHBL010000323.1, forward strand.
GAAAAGACCATTTATATACCCGTCGTGCCGATTTATGCAGAAATATTTCATATCGCCGAACCGATCAATCTGGCCCTCATATTCGGGAGGATCGTCAAAAGGCCATGGCATGGCGTCCTGATACGCGCAGTCCAGCAGGACCGGGACCTGGTTCTGCGTTCCACGTACATCTACATCATTCACATAATGCACGTCTGCTTTATCATTTATGCCGTAGCTGCCTGTAAAATGCACTTTGAATGGTCCAAAATCGAATTTGTACTCCCATGCTGCAAACTTGCCGCCCGGCAGCCGTAACATAATATCCGACGTCAGAAGAGGATTATCCAGTCTGATCTGCGTACGTTTGGCCATAGGGCACAACAATAAATCGTTGCTGTCCGAATAGTAACTGCGAAGCTTATGAGGCCATACGAGGTCGGATGATCCCCCGGCAAAGTGACGAGGCAGCCTTCCGCCGTTATCGTTGGCGTACATGGAGAATGCGACTGCCCACTGGCGCAGGTTAGATTGGCACGCTACCGACTTGGCTTGCCTGCGGACTCTCTGAATGGCCGGAAGCAATATCGCCATCAACAGCGTAATGATGGCAATTACAACCAAAAGCTCAATGAGTGTAAATGCTTTTTCTTTTCGCATTATCTATCGCTCTTCAAATATGTTACTTTAATAATCCTTAAATCCTCTCATCCACGCCGGCCAGTTTTCCGGCTGCATGCCGCCAGCCCTGGTCCATTCGTTTGCCGTGTTGAACTCCATATACCACTTAAGCGTCCATAGCTCTTTGAGTCCGACCTTTCTGACCGACCAATCCAGGAAAAGGCCATTGACATGCTCGTTGTGCCGGTTTATGCAAAATGGTGCCACACCAATGCCAAAACCAGGCATTGGTGGTGGTAAAAAGAAATTTTGAGCCTCACTCGTGGGCATTGTGCTGTCGAGAAGCAGGGGGATTTTGGCCCTGCCCTTAATGGAGAAGGTGTACGTGTAGGGCAGACGGGTACTACGGTTGCCTAGATCAGCAGAAAAAAATCTGTAGCTAAACAACCAACCGTTTAATCCGTAGCTGCAGCGAAATGGCGGGCCGGGGCTTGTCATCTCCCATGCTTCAAATGTTGAGCCCTGCTTTCCCTCCACACGCGTATCACCGATCCGAGCACCGAAAGGATATTTCCCACGTCTGACTGCCATAGGGCAGCAGGCTATGCCTTTCGTATCAACGGGGTGCAATGACTCAGCTACGTTTGGATCATCGCTGCTTATGACCGAGCCGAGGAGAAAAAACATCCTATAGCCAATGATACCGTCTCGGGGAAGGCGTCCCTGATTGTCCTCTATATATAGCGCCAGTATCGATCCCCACTGTTTCAGGTTTGCATGACAGACAACCGCCCTGGCTTGATTTCGGACTCGCTGGAGTGCCGGCAGTAAAATCGCCATCAACAGCGCAACGATGGCAATCACCATCAAAAGCTCGATCAAAGTAAAGCCTTTGACTTTTTGCATAGCGGATTGTTCCGCTTTTTTCCGCATTATGGCCCACCGTCTAATTAATATCCAAGTCTGCCCCAGGTCGCCTTTTGCAGCCTTTGCAGGTCATACATTCCGTCCTCGGTCCGGGGTTCAAATCCCATGCTATTGAAGCTTCCGTCGGGCAACGTTGCGTTTATCAAATCCATGGTCTCGGCGCCTCTCCATTTCCAGTGCTCGACATGCCCGTCTGCCATCGAGAGAGTTATGCCACGGTTGTGGTCAACACGGGGAATACCACCCAGATTCCATGCGGGATAAGCATAATGGACCTGAAAAGCGTGACCGGGGCTGCTTCCATGGTCTATAAAGATCATTCGTTGTCCTGGGGACGGACTGACTATGTCCGAAAGCTTCCTGAGCCATAGCACTGTGCGTCCGATGCGTTTGCTCTTAAAGAAGCTCTCACGTGTCTCATCCGGACTATCGCCGTTGGCCGCACAGACAATTGCGTATGTTACAGGTTGCTTGGGTATACCCCGCGCCCGCGGGCAGCGGTAAACGCCGGCATCCCTGATGTAGGCCCACAATGCGCCACGACTGTCCGGGTTGTTAGGATCGGGTGCCGAGAAGTAATTCAGATCCACCCACGTGGGACCGAATAGGATCGAACCACCCACCGCCCTGCCATTAACGAGATTTCCATCGTTCTCTTCGGCGTACATAAGCCACGCTAAGGTGAGCTGCTTGAGATTGTTTAGGCAGACTACACGCTGACCTTGTTCTCTTGCGCTGTGTAATACCGGTAAAAGCAGCGCAAGCAACAACGCAATTACCGCAATGACCACCAAAAGCTCTATTAACGTAAATGCTTTTTCTTTACGCATTACCTATCGCTCATTAAATATGTTATTTTAATAATCTTTGAATCCTCTCATCCACGGCGGCCAATCATCCGGATTCACACCGACGGCTTTGGTCCATTTGTTTGCCGTGTTGAACTCACTGTCCCACTTCAGTGTCCATAGTTCTTTAAGACCGATTTTTCTGACTGACCAATCCAGGAACATACCATTAACGTGCTCGTGGTGCCTGTTTATACAAAAAGGTGCCATGCCGGGACCATGGCCATCGGGAAATTTCGGTGGCTCAAAGAGGTTATCGGGAAAAGCAGAAAATATTGCGGCGTCGAGAAGCAGAGGGATTCTATTATTACGTCTAATCGAGAAAGTGTCTGTATAGGATAAGGGACTCCGATGAGTGCCAGGATTAAATCTGCTTTTGAATAACCATCCATTCAGCCCGTAGCTTCCACGAAACGGCGGGGCGGGATTTGTCATTACCCATGCCTCGAAGGCTGAACCTTGCATTCCCTCCGCATACACCTGACCACTCGAAAAATAAGTGAATGCTACATTTCCTGGTTTGACGGCCATGGGACAACAGGCTATACCCTCGGTATCTACCGCACGCAATGACTCTTGTACGTTCGGATCAATATTGCTTATAAATGAACCGCGGAAAAACCACATACTAACATTGCCGCTGGCTTCACAAGGAAGGCGCCCTTGGTTATCCTCTGTATATAAGGCCACTGCCGATGCCCATTGTTTAAGATTCACCTGACAAACAACCGTCCTGGCCTGGTTTCTGACGCGTTGCAATGTAGGCAGCAGGATTGCCATTAACCCAACTTTCGCAGTTAGGCACCTAAATCGTCACTTTTGATAGCGTAAGAGCGGTTAGTTTCCACCACAAAGCTGACTGTTCAAC
>CAZHBL010000324.1:0-6572 GCA_964530105.1 uncultured Pirellulales bacterium
ACTTCTGAGAATTTCCACTCTCATCAATACATTGAACGGTCAGTGGTCTTTCAACGAGTTTAACAACATCTACGGTAAGTGTATTCGGATCGCAAGTTTCGGCTGTTAGACCACTAAGCTCTCTCAGCTCTGCGCTCTTTTTGATAAAATCCAGAACGTTTAGGGTGTACGGGCCGGCAGCAGTTTCAGGATACAAAGAGAATTTGAGATTCAGTGTGCCTTCGCTGAGCTTGCGCTTTATCTCTGCAATTTTGGATGCCGGGCCTTTGAGCACAATGTTGTCGATAAAAGTGGAAGCTTTGCCGCCGAAACTTACCCAGAAATTGGGACTGGATTCGGCTATAATTATCGTGGCACCAGGAACTGGGAACGTTTCGTCCAGCGCCAAGTCTGCCCAAACCCAGATCAGGACCGTCAAAAAAATAACAATTGTTATCTTGCTGTATTTGATCTTTCTTAACATCATAATTCGTACTTCACATCCAAAACGGCCCGACTCATGAGATCACACTTGAAAGATGCTTTTTTAACCTGGCTTCATCCATATTTCGCGTAAGTTTTCCGTTCTCAGCAACAGAAATTATACCGGTTTCCTCGCTTACCACCAGACAGATGGCATCCGAACCGGTCGTTATACCTATAGCCGCACGGTGACGGGAACCAAGTGAAGCACCGCCGATGCCGCCGTCCTCAGCAAGCGGTAACTGCACCCTGGCAGCTATTATTCTATCACCTCGTATTATAACGGCCATATCGTGTAGAGCTGTGCCGGGCTGGAAAATTGTCTTGAGCAGCTCGGAAGTTACCTTGGCGTCGATTCGAACGCCGGTTTCCAAAAATTCGCCCAACGCCACGCGCTTTTCAATAACAATAATGGCCCCGATTCGAGCTTCGGATAGTACCGTTACAGCGGCAACCATTTCTTCGACTGTCCGCGATAGCTGCTGAGAAGCGCTCGACCATAAATGACTCTGGCCTATTCGCATCAACGCTCTTCTGACTTCCGGCTGAAATGCCGCGACTGCAATAATCAAAACTCCAATCAAAAAACCATTGTAAAGATACTGGAGTCGCTCGAACGGGAACTGCCCGACGAGCAGCTTCAGGACAAGGAAGCCTACGATGAGAATGAATATGACGGCGCGGAAAAGCCTTTCGCCGCGAGTGCCTTCGAGAAAATCCACTATCCAGTAAACTACCAGCCCGATGAGAATCAATTCGATGGCAACAATCCACAGAGGGTAGTCCGCTACCCGAGTGAAATACAAGTGTATTTGATCGATGAGTGTTTCCACAAATCAAATCCTTTTGTTACTGCCATGCGTTACAGATGATAAGTATTGCATAAAATAACGACTAAATATACACAATACGATATACGCAATACGAATTACGGTATCCTTTTATCGGTGAGTTTGCTAGGCTCGTCAAGCATTAACACATTATCTATATCCGCTATCAATTCCTGCTGATTAATTCTGGCAACGCGCTGATGCCTTCTATGGCCTTCAGCGGTGGTCTCGCCGGTCTGGCTGAAGCTACAGCCGAAGGGCATGAAAACTAAAACCAACAATATAACAGGTAAAATCACCATACATACAGAAACAGAAACGCTCTTCATCATTTCTCCTTGTTATCGGCCGGCGTATATCTTTTTTATCCGGGCGGCATAAAACACACCCCTTATTATATTCATTATACAAGCTGTTATAGTTATTGTCAAAGCAAAAAATCTCGTTCCGGGATATCCGGGGACGAATCCATACCACACAGAGTCCAATAAACTCTTCAATAATGAAAAAAGAGAGCCTCAAATACTACAAGCATCTCTTAGAGGATTAAAAAAATGAAATCTCTAAACCAGATTAGATATTTTTTATTTGCCGGCAAAATAATCCGCCGTCCCGGGCGTGCCGTAGCCAAGGCCGTCGTGTCATGCACACCATATCTGATTATCGCCGGCGCTGTAATTCTCGAAGTCGTCGATGACAAAGAAATCACCCGTCATCAAGCTCCAGACGTTGTCTTCCCATGGACTGTCGGGATTGACAGTGTTGACCTCATCGATATGCCAATAATACGCCGTATTCAACACAAGCTTGCTGGGGTCGGAGCTTTCCTCCCCGATTGCCTTTGCCCCCTTATATTCGGGCGAGGCTTTCGTTGCATTCTTTACGGCGTTTGCATCAGTGCCGAGATAGATTTTCGAATTCTGTATTCTGTCTTTTTGCCTTTTTTTCTGCCTTCTGAATTCTTATTTTTTCCTCTTCTTGCCCTTTTTATCTTGAAAAAACGACGAAATAGTTTTAGATTATTCAATAGTAAGCGATAAGAGGTGGAAGTAAAGATGTGAGTTTTTCGGGTGACAAATGGGTTTTTGAGGGAAAAATGCACCGTGGACCTTTAATTCTCCAGGCCATCGGAGTCGGCAATCTCGCCAGCTTCTGGCGCGGCGAATGGTTCGGTGCTCCGAGAACCGCCCGCGTCAAATTGAACCACGGTCTCGCGTTGCTGGTGCTGGCCGTGCTGGTCATCGCCTTCAACAGCGTCGTCAAGACGCCATGAATCGAAAGGACATTAAACCCATGCACCCTCTTCAAGCACTTATGAAACTCTCGCGTCGTTCCTTCCTCCAGCGAAGTATAACATGTGTTGCCACCGTCGCGGCCCGGCGGGGATTGCCCATCCTCGCGGCTGTCGAGTCAACATTTTGGGAGTTCAAACCGGACGAGAATATCATCCCCGCGCCTGCCAATCCGGCGGACTGGTCCGCCTTCCGCGAACAACTCGAAGCTTGGCGCGAACAGACGAAGCAGCGGCTGAACTACAGTGACGTGCTCTACCGGAAGCCGGAGTTCGCCTGGGCGGCTTCGTCGTTTGCCTGCTGCTTCCTGATGATGTGCGACGAGATGTTCTACGATCAGCGCTCGGGTACTTACACAGTGGACACCTTTCTCGACCACGGCCGGCGCGAGTTCGGCGGCTACGACAGCCTTGTGTTGTGGCACGCCTATCCGCGCATCGGCGTGGACGATCGCAACCAGTTTGATTTCTACCGCGACATGCCGGGCGGACTGAACGGCCTGCGCGATCTCAGCCGCCGATGCCACCGGAGCAACGTGAAAGTCTTCATCGACTACAATCCCTGGGACACCGGCACGCGGCGCGAGGGGAAGAACGATCTGGAGGCGCTCGCCGAAATGGTCGGCGCCATCGAGGCCGACGGCATCTTCCTCGACACGATGAGAAAAAGCGCCGCTGAATTCCGGGCCCGGCTCGATGCGGTGCGGCCAGGTGTGATTCTGGAAGGCGAAGGAGCACTCCCGGTGGAGAACATTCACGATCATCACGCGTCGTGGGCGCAATGGTTCAACGACAACGAAGTACCGGGCGTGCTGCGGAACAAATGGTTCGAGCGCCGGCACATTCAGCATCAGATCAAGCGCTGGGACTATGACCACACCGGCGAACTTCATGCGGCCTGGATGAATGGCAGCGGAATGATGGTCTGGGAAAATGTCTTTGGGTCGTGGGTCCCCTGGAGCCCGCGTGACCGGTCCATCCTGCGTGCTATGCTGCCGATCCAGCGGCGCTATGCCGGGCATTTCACGGGGGAGAACTGGACTCCGCTGTTGCCAACCAACCAGTCGGGCTTGTATGTCAGCCTATGGGAAGGACATGGCTTGCGACTGTTGACGTTAGTGAACCGCAGAAACGAACCGGTGTCAGGACATCTTTTCGAAATCGAAACGCAACCGGGCGAAGAAGTCCACGATCTAATCAAAGGCGAGGAGCTTCGGACGGAGGCAAACGAGAACCGTCGGCGGATTGATGGCGCCATCCCGGCACGCGGAATCGGTTGCATCCTCACCGGGCAGCCAGGCCAACTTGGCCATGACTTTGGTGGTTTCTTGAAGCACCAGCGCCAGACCAACGCCCGCGCTGATTTTGACGCCGCCACTGCCCTCCGCGAAACGCGGCTGGTAACTGTGGCACCAACCACGCGAGCGAAACAGGTTCCCGAAGGCATGGTGGAAGTTCCTCCCGCCACCCTGGAGTTGGCCATCGAGATGCGCCAACGGGAGTGCGGCTACTACGAGTCCTCACCACCTGGAGGGCACCGGCTCGCCGATTCCTACCGATTCAATACCGTGACGTTCCGCCGGCGCGTCGAGTTCAAGCGATTTGCCATCGACGTGACCCCGGTGACTAATGCGGAGTTCGCCGAGTTTCTGAAGGTGACGAAATGGAAACCGAAGCATCCGGAGAACTTCCTCAAGCACTGGACCTGCGGCAAGCCGCCCGCCGGGCAGGAAGACCATCCGGTCGTGTATGTGGACCTCGACGACGCTCGCGCCTTCGCCCGATGGGCTGGCAAGCGGCTGCCGACCGAGGAAGAGTGGCAATACGCTGCCCAAGGTGGCGATGGTCGCACTTATCCGTGGGGCAATGAAATGCAAACCGACCACTGCAACGACGGCCAATCAGGTGGGACTACGCCAGTGAAAGCGTTCCCCCTGGGCCGCTCGCCCTTCGGTTGTTACGATCTTTGTGGCAACGTCTGGCAGTGGACCGAAAGCGAGCGCAACGACGGGCGGACACGTTTTTGCATTATTCGAGGTGGCTCGTTCTTTTCCCCTCGCGGCTCCAATTGGTATGTGGACGGCGGCCCGCGCCCGGCGAACTTCGCGACCAAGTTCTTGTTGATGTGGCCTGGACTGGACCGGTGCGGCACAATTGGCTTCCGGTGCATCAAAGACTTGGATTGAGAGCTGGGCAGGGGAAATTAAAGGGTGAGAAATTAAAGTTGTACGGTACATTTTTCGATGAGTTGTGTTTGACAATGATAGGTTTTGGTGGAGTACAGCGAGTGGGCTGAATTACTGCGGAGCTTTGGGACGCAGAGATCGGCTGGAATATTAAGCATCGTACTCCCGGAATTAGGAGAACCGGCCTATGTCGTATCCAAAGGATTACTTATAAACTTCGTGCAAAGGGGTGTTATACTGACACTCAGGAAGGTCTGGATTCTTATACGGAAACAATATATACATAGTTAGCCCAAGGGAGTGAATGAGATGGATTCGAAAGAAATCGCTATTGTAAGAGACTTCATTGCCGCTATCAACCAGGGCAACGCTTCTCTGCTCTCCAGCCTGATGACGGAAGATCACACCTTCGTAGACTCCGGTGGCACAACCGACTCCGGTCGCGACAACATGACAAAAGGATGGGGCGAGTACTTCCGCATGTTTCCCGACTACAGGATTGAAGTCCGGAGCATACTGCAGGACGGAGACCTGGTGGCAGCCTTCGGGTCAACGTCCGGAACTTACAACGGGAAACGCGGGCTTGTCCCGGAAAACAGAATCGAAATGCCGGCCGCGTGGAAGGCTATAGTGGAAAACGGGAAAATCAAATTCTGGCAGGTCTATGCCGATTGGACCGAAGGCTGCAAGATAATCGACGAGGATAAAGAGAAGGGCTAACAAAACGTTGGAACTCGACCTGGCAAAGGGGAATATTAGGGCAAATTAAAGATGTCCGGTACGAATGGTACTGACATAGTGTTAAGCATCTATCATAGTAGTCCTTAAATCAACGCAAAGAAAAAAGGCTGTGAGCAACAAGTGCCCACAGCCCGAATTTGATATTGCATAAATGTTACTAAGTTCCTACGGACAATTCTCAAGCCAATCGGACACGAAAGCCGCCAGGTCATTCAAGTCGATTACTCCATCGCCGTTATAATCTTCACATATCATGAAGCTGGCATCGGGAGTGAAGTGGTAATCTTCCGTTTCGCCAATCGCGTATTTTGCCTGAGGGCCGGAGCCGGCATTACCTTTGGCTCCGGGATTACTGCCTCTTCTCCAGGGCTGGCCTGAAAGAGTGATTCTCATCCATATATCTTCCCTGCCGTTCTGAGGATGCCAGGACAGGAATCCCGGCGTGGTAATCTGATTTGATCCGGCGGTCAGATTTACCAGGAACTGGTTCTGTACCGCCCATTCCGGCACGGGACCTTCGGGACACTCAAGAGTATCGTCCCAGTCACCATCCCGGTTCCAGTCGAGCCAGACATTGACCCAAAGATCAGTGTTCGGATCGACAACATTGACAATATAGTCGATTGTAGTGAAGCGACAACCGGGCATATTAATCGGGAAGATAACACCGTCATCGCCTTGATCCCTGTCCGGCGTATTATTAGAAGGCCTGATATTGTTTACGCCATCTTCGTCGGTGCCGGTATCGGCTTCGGTTTCACGAGTGATCTTACTGCCAAGAAATGCCACTGCCTGAGAGTTCAGATGAACCGGCCCGAAAGGCCCCGTACCGCTGCCGTCATTGTAAACGGTCGGATAATTGGCCGGGACAACCGGTAACGACCCTTGTGAGGGGTATGCCCTCATGGCCACATGGGCATTGTTTGTGCTGTCCGGAGCATCGCCAAGGTCTGGTTTGTTCTGAATCACAACTCCCTGGCAGCTAATCGTCAACAAACCGGCACCATTCTCATTGGCGTAGCCGCCAATCTCGATCAGATACTGGTTGCCGGCAGTCGCGGC
>CAZHBL010000325.1:0-6543 GCA_964530105.1 uncultured Pirellulales bacterium
TTCATTCCCCCGGCCCTGGACCAGGTGCTTGTCGGTTCCATCGAGCGCAGCCGGCATCCCGACTTGAGAGCGGTTTTCTTAATCGGAACCACACAGAAGCAGTTTCCGGTGCCAGTTACTTCGGACAGTATCTTAACCGACGATGACCGCATCGCTGCCGAATCGGCGGATTTCCATTTGGCGGCGACCTCCGGCCAGACTCTCTCCGAGCGCCAGTATCTGGCTTATATCGCCTTTACGCGGCCTTCGGAATATCTTTGGGTGACATATCCTTCCGTTGACGAAAAAGGTGCTGCTGCTGCCCGCTCGCAGTTCATAGGCGATCTCGAATCGTTGTTTGAGAATCTCGGCGAGGAATCAATCGCAGGTAAGGCAATCGATGTCGAAAATGTCCGCAGCGAGGCCGAGCTTGCGGACTTGCTCTGCAGCGGACTTGGAAGGGATTGTTTTATGCCCGAAGCCGGCAACGGCAGCCAATATGACGAGCTGCTGGATGCGATTTGCTCCGATGAAAAACTTGCGGAACTCGGCTCAAAAGTCCTATACTCGCTCAACTACGATAACCGGGCGTCACTGGATTTGGATATCGTCAATGACCTTTTCGGCCGGCGGATACAAAGCTCGGCGACCAGATTGGGAACTTTCGCCGCGTGTCCGTATCAATATTTCGCGCGGTATACGCTGGATTTGAAAGAGCGGCAGGAATTCAAGTTCGAGCCGCTGGACTTGGGCAGCTTCTATCATCGTGTTCTGGATGCTTTAATTAAGCGGCTTGATGCTGAAGGAAAAGACTTTGCGGCGACGGAAGATGGCGAGCTTATAACGCTTCTGAAAGAAGAAATTGAAAAAATCACGAAGAAAGATTCTTTTATATCGAATTTTGTCAGCCGCAGGGGCTATAACGAGTTTATTATAAATTCTGCCGGCAGGGTCCTCGAAGATTGCGTCATGGCAATAGCCCAAATGGTTCGGACGGGAAGTTTCAGGCCGAAGTTCTCGGAAGTATCTTTCGGGAAAGCAAGGGGCTCTCGTGATACGCTCGGCGATTACGAGCTTGAGCTGCCAGATGGACGTGTGCTGTCTCTGGACGGCAAGATCGACCGGCTTGATTTTGCAGATGCCGGCGACGAGAAGATTACGCTTGTTTTCGATTATAAACGGAGGGAAACATCCTTCGGCTGGTCGGAGTTCTGCCACGGCCTTGATATGCAGTTGCCGATTTACATGCTGGCTGTTCGTAATGCAGCTGACACGGGCATAAAAAACGTTGCAGGTGCATTCTATATGCCCATCGAAGTAAGCCCTAAGAAAAGCACGCTCGGCAAGCTGTCGGATAGAAGTAACAGCTTTGACTACAAGGCAAAAGGGATATTCGATGGTGAATTCTACCGGCAATTGGACAGCCAAACAGATTCCGGCTGGAGCAGATTCTACAATTTCTGTGTCACCGCTAAAGACCGGCAGTATGGAAATTACGCCAGAAGCGGGGCGTTGAAGCAGAACGATTTTGAAGCGATCCTGCGATTTATCGGGCAAAAAATCATTCAATTGGCTCAGGAGATTGTTTCGGGCAAAATTGACGTCAGTCCATATCGCCTGGGCCAGGTATCGCCGTGCAGTTACTGCAAGTACAAGCCTGTCTGCCGGTTTGACTGGCAGATTAACGATTACAATTTTCTGGAATCGTTGAGTAAGTCCCGGGTTCTTGAAAGAGCAGGGGTGGTCGATGGCTGAGAAGAAGATAGAATGGACTGATCAGCAGAAACGTGCGATTGACGCACGCGGCAGCGACGTTGTAGTGACCGCCTCGGCGGGCACCGGAAAAACCGCCGTGCTGTCGGGTAGATGTGTCAACATCATATCCGACAAATCCATATGTCCCGATGTCAGGAGCATCCTCGTGCTGACTTTTACCGAGGCTGCCGCCGAACAGATGCGTTCGCGAATCGCCGGGCAGTTGAGAGATGCATTTCTTGAAAAGCGGAATGACCATCTTCGGCGTCAGCTCATGCTGCTCCAGAGCGCCGATATAAGTACGATCCATTCGTTTTGTAAAAGGCTCATCACGGAATACTTTTATAAGCTTGGCCTGGATCCGACGTTCAGAGTGATTGATGCCGATGAACAGAAGCTCTTAAAAACAGAAGTTCTCGAAAAGACCATTGATCAGGTCTGGCAGGAAAGCGACATCCTGGTACCTCTCGAAGAGCTTTTATATCGGCGGGAGCTTCGTACTAATGATGGTTTTCTGATCCGGATCATCGAGCTTAGCGATTTTCTGGACGGTGTTATCTCGCGCCAGATGTGGTACGAAAAGGCGGCCCGGCTTGCAGAAGTCACCAATCCTTTTGCAACCGACCTCGGTGAAAAACAAAAGCAAATCGTTGCCGCCAGGTTGCAGAATATTCTTGATCAGCTTAACCACGCCAGGAGACTCTGCGAAAGTGAAGGCGGCGATACCGGCTGGGATGAGAAATTGCAGGACAGCCATATTGCGCCCGTTGCAAAAAGTATCGAAATATTGAAATCCGGCGATTGGGACAAGTGTGCCGGGGCGATAAGAAATTTCCAAAAGCCCAGAACAAATAAGCCAAAAGGTCTGCCGGAGCCGATTGCCGCTCTTATCCAGAGTACCGTCAAAAGTGCCGTAGATGTATTCGCGGAGCTTTCTGAGCTTGCTATCTTAAATCCTGAATATATTGACAGGGTTGGTGGCCTGGTCGGATCGCAGACAGGTGTGCTTGTTGAGCTTGTTAAGAAATTCGATCAGTTGTACGGCAAGGCCAAGCGGGCAGTCAACTGCCTGGATTTTGCCGACCTCGAACATTATGCTCTGAGACTCCTGAGTGACCAGACCTCTCCGGATGACAAACCTGTTCCTTCGCAAACGGCCTTGGCGCTTCGTCAGAAGTACAAACATATAGCTGTTGACGAATATCAGGATATCAACTCCGTCCAGCAGCGGATAATCGAGATGCTTAGTCCCGGCGGCAATATCCTGGGTGTCGGTGACGGCAAACAAAGCATCTACGCTTTTAGAGGGGCTATGCCGGATATTTTCCTCGAACAGGTAAAGCTGGCTTCGTCCGATCCCGCGAATGCTCCGGTTGGCTTGCGTGTTGATCTCAATGTGAATTTCCGCTCGACGAAAGGGATACTCGATTTCGTAAACGAGATTTTTTCTCGAATCATGACGGAATCTTTCACTAAAATTGACTACGACGAATCATCCCGATTGAAGCCTGCTCCGGCGGATAAATCGAAACCTGTGACAACAGAGAGCGGGAAAGATATTATCGAGTTCCACATACTTGACAAAATCGGCAACAGCCCGGATTCTCAGGGACAGCAGGCCGAAGAGTCGGAAGATGAAAATCCGGACCTTGTCACTTCTCGCCAGACTCAAGCGGCAATGATAGCCCGGCGTATCAGGCGAATGGTGGGGGCCGATACGGGGAAAGCCGAGTTTCAGGTTAATGACGAACAGCAGGGCACCCTTCGTGACGTCGAGTATCGTGACATTGTCGTTTTGATGCGCTCTTTGGCAAAAAAGGCGAATGATTATGTCGAAATATTCCGGCTTGCAGGCGTGCCCGTGAGCTGCCAGGCGACGGCGGGATATTTCGAGGCTACTGAAATCAGTGATTTTGTTGCTCTGCTGAAGGTGCTGGATAATCCCCAGCGGGACATCGAATTGGCCGCGGTTCTGCGAAGCCCGTTTTTCAAGGTTACTGACACAGAACTGGCAAAGATAAAGCTGCACAACAGAACGCAGCAGCGGCATAAAAGCTACTATGACTGTACGCTTGAATATTGTCGAGGTGGCACGGACGCAGGACTTGCCGGCAGGCTCGAAAAAATACTTGCTCAAATTGAAAAGTGGCGAACGATTGCCAGGCAGGGCAACCTGTCGGACTTGATCTGGCTGATATATCGCCAGACCAGCTTCTTATCGTTTGTTTCGGCTCTGCCGAACGGCCAGGCACGCCGGGCGAATCTTCTCAAGCTCCACGACAGGGCAATCCAGTACGAGGGCTTTTCCAGCAGCGCCGGCGTACCTTCACTGACGCGATTCGTTGAATTCATTGAAAAGCTTCAGGAGGCCGGGCAGGATTGGGCGCCGGCAGAGCCGCAGTCTTCGGCGGGTAATGCCGTTCGAATTTTGAGCGTTCATAAAAGTAAAGGACTTGAGTTTCCGGTCGTCTTTTTAGCCGAGCTGGAAAGCCAGTTCAATAAAAGAGACGTCCGTTCAGACTGTCTTGTGGACGAGAACAATACGCTGGGATTGCAAATCATCGAACAAAAGTCGAACAGCAAACTAAGTTCACTTGCCCATGAAGTAATAGCCGAGCAGAAACTGTCAGCAGGACTGGCCGAGGAGATACGAATCCTCTACGTCGCAATGACACGGGCGAAAGAACGGCTTATTCTAACTGCATCGGGGAAGCATAAAAAATACCGGGAGATTATTTCAAACGGTTTCTTTTATGGTGATAAACCCGTTCCCGACTGGCAGCTTCGCAACTGCCAAAGTCCGCTGGAATGGATCCTCTACGGACTTTCCGGCAGAAAGATTCTGCATAAAGCTTTTGAAACCGGTTTGGCGAAACAAGCCGACGAAGATGATTTATTCAGCATTAAGCTTCACGGCAGGTCCGATCTGAGTCAACTGGCCGAAACTATCATTAGACTTAAGGCTGGCAAACCGACTGGGCCTTCCGCAATCTCGAGAAAACAACGCCGGAAGCAGGAACCTCAACTGCTTGCCCAGGTAAAGAGTTCATTAACCTGGTGTTATCGATTTTCAGATGCAGCACTCCTGCCGGCGAAAAGTTCTGTGACGCAACTGACGCACGGCAACGATGAATACATGAAGTTTGACTATTCAGGGGCTCTTGATCGCCGGCCACGTGCTTTGATGATAACCCAGCCGGATTCCGGCGAGCCTCTCGATGGCCGACTCATCGGCACTGCCACACATCTTGTAATCTCAAAGCTCGATTTGGCCGGGCCAGTCACCAGAGAATCGGTCGAAAAAACGAAAGAAAAGCTTCAGGCGGACGGAGCAATCGTTCCAGCCGTAGCCGAGCGAATCGACGCCGAATCGATTCTGACATTTTTCGAATCCGAGCAGGGCAGGTTGATTTTCGATCCGGCCAATACAGTCCGGCGTGAATGGCCGTTTACTTTCGCTCTTCCCGCGTCCGGTTGGGAGAATTCATCTGCTGCGGAAGATACGATTGTCGTCCAGGGCATTATCGATCTGCTTGTTAGTACGGCTTTGGGCCTGGTGGTAATAGATTTCAAAACCGATAAGATAGCAGTGGGGCAGGCCGAAGAGCGTGCCGGACTTTACCGCCGGCAGTTGGAGCTTTACAGCAGGGCCGCTTGCGCCATCCTGAAAGACAAGCCGGCCGGCAGATGGCTGTATTTTTTGACTCCGCGTGTTTCAGTAGAGGTGTAGAAAATAATGGAAGTGTCCCGGTTTGGACGGAAGATTGCAGAAACATCCGGCATCGGTCAACTGATGGAAGACCTGGGCATCGCCTATTCGCAAAGCCGGAATATTCTAATGCTCGGCGGAGGAAATCCCGCCCATATTCCGAAGGTCCAGCAGTGCTTTCGAAGCAGTATGGAAAATCTGCTGCGCAACGGTGCCAAATTCGAGCGGGCCATCGGGAATTATGACCCGCCCGGCGGCAACCAGGAGTTCATCGAGGCTGTTTCGGCCTTGCTAAAGAGCGAACTTGGCTGGAACATAGGGCCGGAAAACGTCGCCCTGACAAATGGCAGCCAGACGGCATTTTTCATTCTTTTCAATATTTTCGCTGGCGCCTTTGAAGGCCGGGTTGGCAGGAAAGTCCTGTTCCCGCTGGCCCCGGAATATATTGGGTATTGCGATGTCGGTCTGGAGGACGATTTGTTTGTAGCTAACAAGCCTCAGATCGAGCATATAGACGAGCATGTGTTCAAATATCATGTCGATTTCGATAAGATTAAAATGACCGACGAGATTGGTGCTATTTGTGTCTCCAGACCGACGAATCCTTCCGGCAACGTCCTGACGGATGCTGAAATTGAAAGGCTCAATGAGCTTGCCTGCGCTCATGACATTCCATTGATTATTGACAACGCTTACGGCATGCCGTTTCCAAACATTATCTTCACGCAAGCCAAAGCCGTTTGGAACGAACATACGATTTTCTGCATGAGCCTTTCCAAGCTCGGCCTTCCGGCACTTCGCACAGGGATTGTTATCGCTAACGAAGAAGTTGTTGGCATGGTTTCCAGAATGAATGCCGTGATGAACCTTGCACCCGGCAGCATGGGAGCGGCCATAGCGACGGACCTGGTCCGGACCGGCGAAATCATCAATCTGAGCCGTAACGTAATCACGCCGTATTATCAGCAAAAAGCCCGGGCAACTTTGGAGCTGGTTTACGAGGAGTTGGATGGGACCGATTTTCATGTGCACAAGCCAGAGGGAGCGTTCTTTTTATGGTTGTGGTTTCCGAATCTGCCCATTACGAACAGCGAACTCTA
>CAZHBL010000326.1:0-6525 GCA_964530105.1 uncultured Pirellulales bacterium
CAGGCCTTTGACTTTCTCCTGCGCCTTTTCCGTCAGCTCATAATAATCGCCGCGGAAGGGAACGATCCTCATCCCCGGTGCGACGCTGTCCATTTTTGCCACCCTGTCACACTGAAGGCCCGCACAGTTGATAATATACTTCGCGTCGAAAGATTCTTGATTAGTAACCACTTTCGTATAGAAGTCGTGCTTGTCAAGAGTAGTAACTTCGTGAGAAGTCAGAACCTTATTGCCGCTGCCTTTTTTCTGTATGAGCCGGACCAGTTTCTCTGCAACTTTGGTGAAATCTATAATGCCCGTGCAGGGCACATGAATGCCTGCGATACCCTCACAGGAAGGCTCAATTTCTTTGATTTGCTCCGGCCCGATTTTTTCAATGCCCTCTATATTACTTTCCTGGCCGTTCTGAAGAATAGTTTCAAGGTTACTTAATTCTTTTACCTTTGTGGCGACGATGATTTTACCACAAATTTTGTAAGAAATTTTGTGCTTTTTGGCAAATTCAACAAGTTCTTTTCGTCCTTCTATACAGGTCCAGGCCTTGTTCGAGCCGGGCGTGTAATACAGCCCGGAGTGGATAACGCCGGAATTGTGACCCGTCTGATGCGTGGCGACTTTTTCCTCTTTTTCCAGCACGGCGATGCGAATCTCCGGATGGCTAAGCATAATCTTATAGGCCGATGCCAAACCGATAATTCCGCCGCCGATGATGGCAATATCAAAGTCAGTGCTTCCATTCATTATGTCAATTTCCAAAATTACAAATCATCCTGTCGGATTATACAATAACCGACGCATCGGACAGCGTCAATTGAGAACCGTCAGTCGGTTGGGTCGATGAAGTGCGTGAAACTCAATAATACGTGAGGTGGAACTTGAACATAAATTTAGAAGACTGAGGGGGATACAGTTATAAATCTGGCACGATTTCAGGATAGACCTGGCCGGACGAGCTGATCTTAAAGACGTAAATAAGCCCTTCTCTGAGCTTCCAATAGACGGCATTACCATAGATTGCGTCGATATCGTATTCGGCAAGCTTCTCGGTGTCGTTCGCCAGATCCCAAATTTCAGACCAGAACATTTGCCTGTGCTCTATCGGCAATGCTTCAAGCAGGTCCTTGTATCTTTGGGGTTCGGCCCCTGGCTCTTCGATGGGAAAACCTTCTACCGGCGTCATTTTCTCGCCGTAAACCCTTCTCCACAGGTACAATGCCCTTGTCCTGCCGTCCATGACCATTTTGCTGCCGAACTTTACAATCAGGGCGTCGAAATGGATTATATCGCCGGAGATTATGTATTCCTTCTCAAGAATCTTATTAAGCTTATCGTCTCTGGCCGTCTCGACGAACCGTATAGTCGTGAAAAGCTCACCATCCTTCATTTCCTGGGAAACTACCTTGGCATAACCGATCTGGTCCTCACGGCTCAGATTGGTGAGTGCCTGCTTTAGCTCCTTATTTTCGGCCAAAAGCTCCCGGATTGTCGCAACTACCTTATACGGCGTCCGGCCCAGATAGGCCATCCCGGCAATCGCCGCGGCGATAATAATCAACGGCAAAATCTTCAGTTTTTTTCGCCCTTCAGTCATCTATTTTTTTTCGCCGGGAAATCACAATTCTCATACGAAAACCTTCCTTTTCTACTTTATCATCGGCTCTGCCGCCCGATTATCTAAACTTTTCTCTGCGCAGTCTTGGCCGTTAAAATTCCGTGGCCTGCTCTGTCGTCCGCTGCATCACGATTGTAAGAGGTGCGAATTTATGATTTTAAGGTGGACGCTTGGATTGTTGAGAATTTGTAGCAGAGAAATTGGGAAAAAGAATTATGGTGTTATTTCTATGGGAGAGCTGCTCAGCCAGTTTGACACCAGCAGGTATAAGTCATTCGGGTTAATTAGCCCGCTGCGATCGAAATCAGCCCTAACGTCATACTCCGGTTGCGATTCGGACGCCAGCCAGCACTTCGACAGGATTGCGTAATCATCAAAATCAACTATATCATCCTGATTGGCATCGCCTTCCAGAAGTGTGCCCATGTCTACCGATGTGTCCGGGGGCGAGATGACGACGTTTCTCCTGACGTTTATCAGAGAAGATTTGCCAACCAGAGTAATATCATAGGTGCCTGGCGCGATGCCCATAGCCTCGCAAACAGCCGCGTTCTCAGTAGCAGACTTTGCGGTGGTTAGTTTGAACTCATGGTTCGGAGCATCGTTCAATACATCGGCTCCCGGCGTAAAGAACTTAACGGTCAATGGGACGGCCCACCATGCATCAGGACGACCTTGGCCTTGAAGAACCACAGAAATAGACACTAAGGCTTCTATTGGACCTATGCTGACTATCGCCTGGGGAATGTGTGAGGCTGGTATATTCGTTGCAGCCTGGATACCTGCCCGCTCGCCCGAGGTTAGATCAGACTTAAAGTGACAGCCTAAATCAATAGCGGTGGCCTGGATGAGCATACTGCCGGCCACAAAACCGACCTCTAATTGAGCGTACTCCTGGCCGACATAGGAAGAATCAAGGCAGAGTATGATATAACACGGCGCCTGAGGTAAACCGCTGATGCCAGATTGCAGCCTGCCCCTGGAATCGGCGGGGCGCGTGCCGCCCCTTCCGGCACTGCTGGAGTCTATCTGCTCGATTCGATGGTCCCTTGTCGCCAGGTTTGTTTCGGGATTTCTATTATGATATCGAAAAACACCCTTTTCGTTCGCCAAATAAATGCTCCGGGTCAAGTAATAGTTGCCCCAGGCCGAAGGAACCGTTAAACCTGACTTACCGCTTGCTGTATGGTCGTTGCACCCATATCCCGCCCACAGAATCTGGGAAATTTGCTGGGACGTCAAATTCATTTGAGCAAAATTGCTGACATAATTCAGGTTGGCCAACACATCTTCAAGACAGTTATTACCCGCAGTACAAGGGTCCGGCAGCCACCCGGGCTCACCTTCCGGCACAGAAGATTGCACCGCCAATGTAGTTGTTAGCCCTCTTCCTGACTGAACTCCAAAAATCAGTCTTGCCTTCGGGTATCCGATTCCTTTCGGGCAGCTCGCCACCGGTGATTCGGTACTGTTACATAAAGAAACAGATGCAAGCAATGCCGGCATGAAAGAAACACCAGTGTCAAAATCAAGCTGGCTTTCATAAATAATCGCAAAGGCACCATCGTCCCTGACATTATTCGAATACCAACTCAGAGAATGTCCATTTGGATCATATAGATATGTTGCAGTTGGTGTGGCAAGATATATGTTTCTGTGAGTGCCTGTGAGCGGCGCCTTTCCTGCGGCCCATAAAATGTTACTTATCTGCTGGGCATTGGCAGTGCCACTTAGCGAATGTTGTGAATACCTGCTGTTCATACAGACTTCCACGGAATTTTCCGTAATTATCGGCGGTGGGAGCCGGCCGGCTTCGATGGTAAAAAGCTCAAAGGTGGTATCCCTTTCAACTACTTCAGTGGTTTGGGCAGGCAGGAGTGTGGCAAATAATACAAAGGTTAGAATTGATGACATTATTCTTCTCATCCTGTCAACCTCACAAAACTTGCATCAGTAAATATTATAATATAAAATCTGCTTCGTTTTATACAAATAAAATCCGGTAAATGAGTATGAAATATCCGAATTAGATGCCTGAAAAAGCTTCAACTAACAAATATAGCTACACGGGCATAATTTAATTGAAAGTCGATAGTTAATAGTTCAGGGATTATTAATAAGGTCATAAATTAAATTGATGAACTCGCTGGTCTGTTGGATGCGTGTTGAAACGTCCGACGCCTCAAAAGCAGCAGTTGGGATATAATCGCTCTCCTGCCTGTCATCAAATAGCTTTTGGTAAAACTTGTTCCATTTGATATCAATCCGTGACGTCTTAATATAAATTCGGTTAAACTCTGATTTGACTGCTGAATGCCTGGCATACTGTTTATTGTCTCGAAGAAGGAGAGCCGTTACTGCATAGAAACAAGCATAATACAAGCGATTGACTGCGAAGTTTGTATGACCTGCGTTTAGCTCAAGTTTGGCTTAAGCCAGCGCCTCCTCAGCTTTTTCCAGCTATAGCGTAATTAGGGTTTTCCGGGCTTCGCCTTCATTCATATTTCGCATCCATCTCTCTCAACTTCGCTATGAATTAGCATATAACGAATCAATCCTTTAGACCACTCCTGTTCCGGCACAACAATGGATGTTAACGAAACATCGTTACGAAGATTGATTTCGGCTAACCTGCCCGAAATAGCCTCGCGTAATGTACTATTGACCGGACTGCGAGTCAGTATGAGAAGGTCGATGTCAGAATCAAGCTGACTTGAACCACGGGCTTTTGAGCCGAACAATATCACTCGTGTGACAGGCAATTCTGACTTGAGGGTTTTAGCTGCTTCGAGTATCGAAGATCGCTCTTTTTCCGGCAGTTCTACATTGTCCATCATTCGCATTGGCTGTCTTTCACAAATAACTCAACTGTATTTTAACAGTCAAAAGAAGACATTCCAAAACAAAATAATATTTCGTTAAATCCATCAATCTACTGTCAGTTAATGAGGTTACTCATCAGCCATGTAGGGGTATCGGAAGTTTCTGGGCGGCAGGAAGGTTTCCTTGATGGCACGTGGGGAAACCCAACGTTCGAGATTGAGCCAGCTACCGGCCTTGTCGTTTGTGCCCGATGCCCGTGTGCCGCCGAATGGCTGCTGGGCCACGACTGCGCCCGTGGGCTTGTCGTTGACATAGAAGTTGCCCGCAGCGTGACGAAGCGTGTCCATCGCCTTGACAATCGCTCCGCGGTCCAGGGCGAATATCGCCCCGGTCAAAGCGTACGGCGACGTCTGGTCGCAGGTGTCCAGCGCCTGTTCATATTCTGCCTCCGGATATACATAAATCGTCAGGACCGGCCCGAATATCTCTTCTGCCATGAGTTTCGACTTCGGGTCCTTACTGACCACGACGGTTGGCTCGATGAAGTATCCGACCGAGTCATCGCAACCGCCGCCTACGATTATATCCATATCGGGGGAATTCTTGGCGTATTCAATATACTCGCTGATAGTATTGAAAGAGTTTTTGTCGATAACCGCGCCCATGTAGTTCTTAAAGTCGCATACGTCGCCCATCTTAATCTCGCCGATCGTGCTTAACAGCAGGTCTTTGACCTCGGGCCAGTTTGAATCAGGGATATATGCCCGCGAAGCAGCCGAGCACTTCTGTCCCTGGTACTCGAATGCGCCACGCACCAAAGCAGTCACGAGTGCCTCGGTATCGGCGCTGACGTGCGCGAAGATAAAGTCTTTTCCGCCGGTCTCGCCGACAATTCGAGGATACGATACGTATTTTCGAATGTCTTTACCGACGGCTAACCAGATCGTGGAGAACACGTATGTGCTTCCTGTAAAGTGAATGCCGCCGAGTCGGACGTCGTCCAGAGCCGGCGGGGCGACTACCGAGCCAGGCCCCGGCACCATATTTATCACGCCGGGCGGCATACCCGCTTCTTCCAGGATTTTGATAATAAAGTACGCCGGAAGTACTGCAGCCGACGCCGGCTTCCAGACCACAGTGTTGCCCATCAGTGCCGGAGCGGTCGGAAGATTACCGGCGATTGACGCAAAGTTGAATGGCGTTATCGCCAAAACATAGCCATCCAGAGGTCGATGCTCCATATAGTTCAATATGCCGGGGGTGGACATTGGCTGGTCACCGTATACCTCCTCCATAAAGTGCGGATTGAACCGCCAGAAATCTATCAGCTCGCACGCAGAATCGATTTCCGCCTGGTGCGGCGTCTTGCTCGTATTGAGCATGGTCGCGGCATTGAGCGTCTGGCGGTATTTGCCCGCCAGCAGTTCGGCCGCTTTGAGCAGCACAACCGCCCTGGATTCCCATGGCATTTGGCCCCACTGTTTCTTGGCCTTTTGAGCCGCATCAATAGCCTTGATTGCATATTCTCCGTCGGCCTGGTGATACTTGCCTAATACGTGCTGGTGATTGTGGGGACAGCGAATATCCGCAAGATTGCCGTTGCGCACTTCCTCGCCGCCGATTATCATCGGAACGTCTATTTGCCCATTCAGCATCTCCTGGAGCCTGGAGAACAATTCCGCTCGTTCCCGACTGCCCGGTGCGTATTGCAGGCATGGTTCATTGACCGGTTGTGGGATTCGAAAAATACCATTGAACATTTGTTTCTCCTTAAGATGATTTCTAAGAGTTCTTTCCGCAGCATTTTTTGTATTTTTTTCCGCTGCCGCAGGGACAGGGGTCGTTTCGGCCGACCTTGGGCTGTTCGAGCTTGATCTGTTTGACCTTCACTTCGCCCTGCGGCGCCTGGGCGGCGGCTCGCTGGCGTTCGGCCATGGCAAACTGGCCGACCTCATCATGGCTCGTTTGGCTTACATTCCAGACGTTTCTGGCCCTGGCACCTGACTCAAGGTGTACCTTGAATATTATATCCGTTACGCGGTCCTCGATGGTTTCGAGCATCTCCTCGAACATTCGTGAACCTTCACGTT
>CAZHBL010000327.1:0-6518 GCA_964530105.1 uncultured Pirellulales bacterium
GGAGTGTTTTATGCCTGAGAGCCCCGTAATGGCTACCGATGCTGACGAACAGCTTGTCAAATCGACGCTGCGGGGCAATGTCGCGTCATTCGGCACCATTGTGGAGAGGTACTGGAATATGGTAGTAGCATTGGCATTAAGTAAAGTTTCCGACCCCGCCGAAGCGGAAGATATCGCCCAGGAGAGCTTCCTGAAAGCATATTCACAGTTGTCCGGCTTAAGGGATCCGTCCCGCCTTGCCGGGTGGCTAAGCAAAATCACGATGCAGCAATGCTCTAACAGTCTCAGAAAGACCGTTAGATACAAGAAGGCGTTAGGCTGCAGGACAGCACCCATTGAGACGCTGGATGAGCAGCCGGCAATGGCGGCCAATCCGGGCCTGACGCAAAACCAGATTCAGTTCGTAAGGCAGACGATCCGACGGCTGCCCGAGAAATTTCGCACGATGATCATTATGCGATTCGTGGCGAACTGTTCCACCGTACAGATTGCAGAACAATTGGGCAAACGCCCGGGCACGGTCAGGGTCGGTCTGCACCGGGCCTATAAATTACTACACAAGGACCTTGCTCCACTCTTAGAGGAGGTCGAACAATTATGAATTGTGAAAAAAACAAAAAAATCATCCTAAAACTCGTCGACGGGACAATCAGTGACGAACAACTCAACGAGCTAAAAACTCATACGGAAACATGCGAATCATGCCGTGTGGAATTCGAGCGTTGTGTCCTGCTGCAGGATATCGTCAAGCACTCCCTTTCATCACAGACGGCTGCCGAACAGGCTGGGGCTGCGCAGGTAGCCAGACTTTCTGAAGGGCCAAATCTGCGGATGCGCCCTGTCCGCTATGGCACAGCTTTGTTCGCCGGCAGGCGAGCAGCAATCGCCGCGGGTATCTTGTTAGCTATAGGTTTGTTCCTTGGATTTACCATGGGCAGGGTGGGTAACCCTGGGCAGATACATCTGACGGCTAAGGTGCCCATAAGCGCCGGCAAGATCGAAGGGATCGTGCTGGTCAGGCATGAAGGTTCCGACATTTGGCAGCCCCTGGATGCCGGCTCAAACATATATCTTGGCGACATGTTTCACTCGACGGCCAGGTCGGCCTGTGTCTTGAAACTGGATGATGAATCTACGCTTGATTTGAATCAGAACAGTACGCTGATTTTGAAATCGTATGCTTGTCCTGAGCCAGGTCGAAGGAATGGACAGACACAGTTCTTTCTTGAGCATGGCGAGTGCACCGCCAGTCTTGAAAGCCATCATGGGCCGTTCTTCATCAACACTCCAAACGGCCGGATGGAGGCGCTGGGAACAGAATTTACCGTGAAAGTAACCGACGAATAAAGATGTAGGGTGGGCACTGCCCACCAACTTCAAAAATGGTGTGCTATGCACACCCTACAAGATAAAAAGGAGAGACATAATGAAAACGAAATCAATAATATTCTGCGCTGTAGTTTTACTGGCGCTTCAAACTATTACATCCGCGCAAAAAACAGAAGTAAGCGTTCAAAAAGGAAAAGTTGTTGCCGAAACGCCGACGGCAAGTGTCAATATCGAAGCCGGCCGTAAAGCTGTTCTCTCGCCGGATAAGAATCCCAGCGTTACCGTCGATGATCCCCTGGTGGACGATGTGATGGAAATCTACAAGTGGGTCGAAGCAGAGAAGCAAGCACAAAGAGAAAAAATAGATACCTCCAGCATTCAGGTTATCAAAATCGAAAATGAATATCTTTTTACACTTGCTTATTGTGCTGAAATTCAGAATCCAAGATCTGAGCCAAGTGACACATGCTTAATAGGAGGTGTTAGCATTCTTGACAAACCTAAATATTATGATTTGCAGGGCAATCTGCTGCAATTTGAGTTAGAGAAAATAAGTGTCGGTAGGGGATCTTACACTGTGCATTTCCCTAAACCTGTTGGGCCGGGCGAGAATTTCAAATATATCTGTTTGAGCAAGATTATTTCAGATCAGAGTATCCGAAAAGAAGGTCCACTAAGGCATATCCAAGCTGCTTGGACTCCGGCAAATTGCCTGAACTACTTTCGCTTCATCTTACCAGAGTCGGCGATTTTTGTCGACTCGACTCGACCTGTGAACGTGATAGACAGTGTTGACGGACGTGTCGCTGTAACCATTAGAAGCTACACAGGCCAACTCAGAGATGGCCAGTATCATATTACCTTTCTATGGCCGGACAAGGATGGCACTACCCTTGCAGACATTCCCCCCCAGTATCGAGGTTTGCGAGACCGAATGGAGGAAGAGGTTGTGGAGGAGGGCCGACTTGAAATGGCGAAAATCCTTTCAGGCGGAACCTATGAAAAGCAGAACACTCCTTTGGAGACTTTGCTGAGCCTCTTCAGCGCTATAGCTCATGAGGATTCTGCTCAGTTCCTGAACCTGGTTTCTCCCGATATAAGGCAATTGGCTGCCGGCCAGATGGATCAGATCATGGATTTGGCAGGGCGGGTGAGTGATTACGAATTCCTTGGATCACCGAAATGGCCGGAGGAACCTGAAAATGGATATGCACACCCGGTTTACTTGTGCAGAGAGGGATCACTAATTTGTGAGGCAACTTTGGTCATGGTCTATCAGGGTGGTAAATGGTATTTGCAAGGCATTGAAACCGGGCGCAAAGAAACAGAGAGCGCAGTAAACGCAGAGAGTAAAGCCGCAGGCGGCGTGACTATATCGAAGAGAAAACCGGACCTTAGTGCAGCGACATACGAGAATCTCAAGCCGGGCCAGTTCTTGCGAAACTGGCTGTTCCTGGGGCCTGTCGATGTACCCTGGCAGGGGGGTGGCTATTTTCCGGATGAAGAAACTTCGAATAAGTTTTTCGATACGGAGTCACTCAATCTTGAGCGGTTCGAATCGCAGGTCAAAGTTGCCGGAAATGATTACGAATGGACTGCTTTGCACTCAGAATACGGCGTTATTGATCTGACGGCGGTATTTGACCAGTGGTTTGTGGTCGCCTACGCCTGGGCTATGGTAGAGATGCCCGAGCAGACGGATGCCGTCCTGGGCATCGGCTCCGACGACTGCGTCAAGGTCTGGCTCAACGGAAAACTCGTTTACGAACACCGGGGCGGCCGGGGTGTGATAGCGGACAGCGACCGCGTCCCTGTGACCTTCAATAAGGGCAGAAATCAGCTCGTGCTGAAAATCCTGAACTATGGCGGCCCCTGGGGATTCACCTGCAGATTGCTTGAAACAAAGTAAGAATGCCTCGAAGGTCTAACGTATTTATGGAAAAAATTGGCCGTCTCCAACGAATACAAGGGACGGCCTTTTTATCGTTGAAGCATTAGGTCTATGTCCCTTACAATTAGAGCCGATTAAGGAACACAATATATGAAAAATCAGAACCGTAATACTCATAAAAAGTATTTTTTCATATTTTGTATTATTATTGGTCTTTTGCTTTTCTTTATTTTGACCGGATGCTTGACGATACCGAAATTAACGCCGGAGGACAGAAAACAGGATATCCAGTTTCTGGCGGATTGGGCGAGAGACTATAGTCCTTTCGTGGAGCTGAACCAGAAGTACAAAGGCCTTCCCGGCGTCATCGAAATGGAGCCCACCTACAAGAAATACGCCGAGCAAGCGCAGGGAAACCAGGAATTCCTTCAGGTCATTCTGGGCTACTACGACTTGATCGCCGCCTCCGGTCACGAGCAATTATTACCTGCTACCGACCTATTTGCCCGCGAGCTTCACTCTCTCCTGAGCAGGGATCCGAGCGGTATCTCCTTTCTCCAGTTCCACGACGCCTCTTATTGGCCTAAGCTCTATGAGGATTCCTGTGTCGTCCACGCTCCTTTTGGGGTGCTTCGCGGCCCGGGCGGCTATCGCACTGCCGACGACTGGCAATCAGAAGGGATCTCCATCCCATGCGGTTCCCGAATAGTCATGGTGAACGGCATGACTCCCTCAGACTACCTCCAGCACCTCAGGGCCGCGTCCTGGCTCCGTTATGCGCCAAGAGATATCGATTGGCTGATGAAGTACTTGCTGGTGATCAATGAAGGTGGTGCTTTCTCCGGCTGGTTGCTCGACGTTCAAATGCCCGATGGATCGTTCCTTCAGGCCTATGTACCCTGCGAAAACGGCTCTCCACAAGCGAGAGCGACGGACTTTACCGAGTGGTCGAAACACACCAACTGCGTCTGCCTCGAATTGACGAAGGAAGTTGGCTATATCCGGGTGAAGTCCATGCTCTCGGATTTCATTAAGACAGATGGTGGCAAAATAAAACGTTTCCTTGATAAGTCTGATAACGGGTATCGGAAACTCATCATCGATATCCGTGATAATCCTGGTGGATCACCATATTATTTCTACGACAACCTGATTCGCCCATTCCTCTATCAGCCAACTACTTACAAACAAACGGCCGGGCTCAAGAGGAAGTTCGTGGCCGATTTTCCAGCACTCGTACAGAATCTCCGTAACGGCGTGTCTATTTGGGCATGGGAAACGGACATCCGGGAAGTACCTCCCCCCTCCGGATTCGACGGCAACGAGTGGATTTTTTATGAAATCACACGCACGGTCCAGCCCGGTGATCGCTATCGGTTCCACGGTCAGCTCTACGTACTGACCAACTCAGGTTGCTTTTCGGCGGCTGAGGACTATGTCACTGCGATCAAGAGAACCCGATTGGCCTCTCTTGTGGGTCGGACCACTGGAGGCGGTGCTGCCGGATACATTGCCCCGTTTATTGGCAGGCTTCCCGCAAGCGGCATCATAGTCGTCCTGGAAGCTGACCTCGTCCTCAACCCTGATGGTACTTTTGACGAATTGGACGGGACAAAGCCGGACTTAGAGCTTGCTCCCTGCGAATTGCCTGAGAAAGTCACAAAAGAAGAATTGCTCCGGGACGAATGGATCAGGAAGATAATTGAGGAGTCTGTTGAAGGTGATATAGCGGCGGATGACTCGATTCAGAATGTTTGGTCGGTCGAAACAAACGGTGAGAGAAAGGAGAATCCAAACTAATGAGAAATGGACACGATATAGGCCGGATTCGACACGTATTCTGGCTGCTTACGTTGCTTGGAGCCTTATTAACAGCATTTAAAATAGCCGGTTGCTCATGTACTCCGAAACTGACCGCGGAAGACAGACGAAGCGACATCGAATTCATGGCCCGATGGGCGAGAGACTACAGCCCTTTAGTAGAGCTTAATGAGAAATACAAGGGGACACCAAGTTATAAGGCTCTTTTGCCAAAATATGTGGAATTTGCCGAACAAGCTCAGAGCAACGAAGAGTTCTATCAGGTAGTATGGGGATACTTCAGAGTCATCGGGGCTTCCGGTCACGCATATCTGCTTCCTGACAACAGCTTGAAGTGGGTCTCCGTCGGTTCGCTGTTGGGCATATGCAAATACGGGATCACGCCTTGCCAATTCCGGCAGGCAAGGTATTGGCCGAAACTGGCCGACAATCTCTCTAACCGGGCCCATCCACCTTTCCAAGTCGAGGGCAAAGAGGGCAGGTACTTCACCGGCGACGACTGGCAATACGATGGAACCACCATACCCAAAGGATCGGAGATTCTCAAAGTCAACGGAATGACCTGCTCGTGTTATCTGGATTTTATCAAGGCCAATACTTCGCTGAAGTATGATGCGTATCCTAAAGGTTGGGCAGATTACTTTGTAATGATTATCGATGAAGGACCCTCCTTCAAAGGATGGCAGGTCGATTTTGGCCTGCCCGACGATAAAGTACTTCAGGCTTTCGTGCCCAAGGTAAAAGGTTTCCCTGCCTCGAAGGAAGAAAAAGTCTACACGGCAGAGCCCAAAGCCAATTGCACGTGCCTGGAACTGGCCGACGACGTAGGCTACATCCGCATCAAGTCGTTTATGGGAAGCCCATTGGATTTCCTGTTCAAGCAATTCATAAAGAAAGACAGGAAGAAGATCAAAGCGTTCCTGGAGCGGTCACAGGGCAAATACAACAAGCTTATCATCGACGTCAGGAATAATAGCGGTGGAGACCCTGTGTACTTTTACGACAACCTGATTCGTCCATTTCTCGATCAACCTGTGACGTATGTACATACGGTAGGATTGAAACGTCGATTCCTGAAGGACACGAAACCATCGGTCCTGCGTGAGCTGCGCAAGGTGATGGTGCCGAAAGATGTGATAAATATCGAGGAAGTCAAGCCCCCCGAAGGCTTTGATGACAAGAAATGGATTTTCTACGAGATTACGCGTCAATTGGAGCCCACTAAGCCTTATACCTTCAATGGCGAAATATTTATCCTGATTAACGCAGGCTGCTTTTCCGCATGTGATGATTATGCAAACACAATCAAGAGGATTGGGATAGCCACTCTCGCAGGCCAGAGAACCGGAGGGGCAGGTGGCATCGGTTACTGTATGACTCCTTTTGTGAGACTGCCCCAAAGCGGCATGGTGTTCGCATTGGATATCCATTTACCTTTGAATCCGGACGGCAGTTTCACTGCCTTACACGGACTTGA
>CAZHBL010000328.1:0-6497 GCA_964530105.1 uncultured Pirellulales bacterium
GTAGAACCACAGCGACAATTCCCCTACTGATTCAGCGGTCCAGTCCCGCGGATAATCCAATTTTTTCTCTATCTCTGAATAAAAAGCGTAGCCCTGTTTGTTGTTATCGTAGGATACCGGCATCGAATGAACGCCGCTATTGACGATGGTTTCCTCGGTATAAGAAGCTGTCGCCTCATCGCCTACAGACGCACCGGTCCCGTTGCCGGGGTAGGCAGGTTCGTTACCGTGAGCAACGTAGCCAAGCCCATCTTTCCATGCCCACCATATCTCGTTATTGCCAACATCGTAATCCTCGAAGTCATCAATGACAATGAAATCACCTGTCGAAAAGCTCCAGAGGCTGCCAATCCATGGACTATCGGGATTGAGAGCATTGACTTCGTCGATGCGCCAGTAATATACGGTATCCCATGCGAGTTCTCCGGGCTCATAACTCTCGGAGCCAAGCACTCTTGTGCCCTTGTATTCGGGTGAAGCCGTAGTGGCATTAATAACCGCATCTTTATCGGCTCCGAAATATATCTCATGCGAGGCGGCAAAATCTCCCGGATGCCAGGTAAGCACCGGCATCATTCTCGCATCCTGAGCGCCGTTTGCCGGATGTGGTCTGCCGGCTTTAACGGGTAGCGACAGTGCGGCCTGGGGAATAATCTGCCGAGGCCGAACGCTGTTTTCCCAGTACAACCGGGCAACCGCAGTATCCGCGCCTTCAAAGTACTCCATTCTAATGTTGCTGGTTGTGCCCCCTGTAAGTTCGATTGGTTCGCTCTCAAGGCTGCTCGTAGTGGGATTGTCCCAGTAATCAATGATGAGCCTGCCGTCCAGCCACAACCTGAAACCGTTATTGGCGCTGATTCGGAATATATACGTGTCCGTCACGTCTATTTCAAGCACGCCGCTCCAGCGGGCCGAGAATTCGTCCACATTGATATTCTGTGCCGGAGAGTTTACGCCGCGGGTGGTGCTGTTACCCCAGCTAAAGTCGATTTGCGGATCTATACGAGTCAGTGCCGGCTCACCCGAAAGGCTCGCGTTGTTGAAGAATTCCGCTTTGAGCCCGCCGGTCTCCCCTGCAATGGTGAAACTCCAAACATCACCTGTATGCGTGACCGCACCATCGAACTCATCGACACGCCAATAGTAAGTTTTTTCTCCTTCGAGTGTTCCCGGATTAAAGCTTTCCCCCATTACAACTCCTTTGTTAGTATCACCAGTTCCGGCCTCGACATCAGCGAAATTATCCCCGAAGTACACATAGTTCATTTTTGCGAGGTAACCGGCAGTCCAGCGAAGCGTAGCATCCGGCTCTACGAATTTCACACCATCAGCCGGATCGGGTTTATAGGCTTTCTTAGGTGGTACCGTGAAGCTCCAGACAGGGCCTTTCCAGGGACTGTTCGGATCGGCTTGATTTACTTCATCTACACGCCAATAGTAAGTCGTTCCCGGAACCAGGCCTTCCGGGTAAGGATAGCCTGGGAAACCCGCTACGAAAAACGTATCAGTCTGATTAAATTGGAATGTCCCGCCTGTTCCTTCGTTGACATCCTCGAAATTTTCGCCCATATAAACATCATGCGAAACAGCGAAGTCGCCGGGTGAGAAGCCAAGAGTTATCCAGGTATCCGCATGGAAGGCGCCATCCTCCGGTATGGGGCTCGTAGCATAGTATACGGGCTGGCGCGGGATTACGGCACCGAAATGTACGCGATCGATCCAGACTTTACTGTTCAGTTGTGCCCCGGGCGGAGACCATGAAGGCCCCTTAATTATTAGATAGAGAATAAGGTCTTCTCCTGGTCCGGCTCCAATTGCACTGCCGGTATGGGTGTATTCAATGACGTAATCTTTCCGCGTGGGAGTCAGTTCCACGGTCTGGTCCAGAAAGGTCGGATAAGAAGCATTGTTAATGTTCCCCTGAAGCAGCACTACCAGCCCTCTATTTTCCTCGGCTTTAGCGGTGAAACCGATAGGATATGTTTTTCCGGGCTCGGCAACCAGGCCTCCCTGGGCAATTCCTATGCTGGTAAGTACCGAGGAGTCGTAAATATCAATTAATGCCGAGTTCTCTCCGGACAGACCGCCGCCCTGCGTCACTACCACATTGAAACCTTCGGTGGTATTCAGGTAGGTATATATGCCCCAAGATGATAGGCCATCGTCAAATTCAGGGTTTACGATCTGATTTTCCTGGCCGAAGACAACTGACCCGCACAATCCGAAAACGAAAACAAAAGAAATCAAACAAATCAATTTCCAATACATAATAAGTCCTCCTTAAAAAAGATTAGGGTAATGGTGCTTTGGCTACACACTAAAGCAACCTATGGTGACTCTCGTCTTCACCAAATTCTATCCATGTCTGCTCAGGATAAAGTTCAGCGATACGACGCTACCTCCTTCCTACAAAACCGAAATCAAGCTGTAATGCAAAGATCATGGTTCCTAATAAGACGAAGCCGGCATTCAAAATTATCTTATGTTGTTTTGTGTATTTTTGAGCATTCTGAAGAGAATAAGGAAAATCCCTTCAGCTTTCAAAGCCGAAAATCCACAAGCTTCGCCTACTTTAGTATATACTAAATCCGCCACCCCGCCGTCAAGAGAAATCCCAGGATTATACAACTAACAACTCAAAGATTTCTCGCGGCAAAAGCTGACGAGGCCATAGAATTAGATTTCGAACCAGGAGATTTTCCATCCGAAAGACATATCTAACCTGGGCCTTGCAAGTGGATTAAAGCTATGGCTGTACAATGTAACTTGTCATGACAGTTACTCTGAATTTTCTCATACATGGAACGGTGTCCATTAAGTTTTAATATTTCGAATTTGGATCTGTCAGCGCCTTTTTCTCAGCATGAAAACAGCACCCAGACCAAAAAGACAAATCGTGGCCGGTTCGGGAACAACCTCCAATTGCATATCAAAGTATGTTTGTTGTCCATGATCTTCAGCCAGCACAGAGACCGTGTTGATCCCGAGTCTCAAACACTCAGGATCTATTTCGGTTGTGTACTCCCATAGAGACGTGAAAGACTCGGCGATGTGCTCGGTAACTTCTTCGCCGTTGATAAATATCACACAGCCATTATCAACTGCCAGGTCGAGACGCAGATTTTCCGTCGGCAAAGATTCGAGCTGGAAGGACTTGCACAGAGCTGAATCAGTGCCTGCTTTCCAATCTGTCTTAATAGTCCCTCTCTCGGGTACTCTACCATTACCTAATGTTACCTGTGCTCCTCAAAGGTGACATTACCATCTCTCAATGACATTGTCAAGAAAAAACAACCTATATAAAAGCTATATAAAAGCATATTTTATGGCAAAACCAACCCGTCCATAAAATCAAGCTTCTGCTCAAAGGATCTTCTGTTTGGCATTATCAATTCACATCGCATACTGGTACTCCTGTGAGTCTTAATTCGATTCTGCATCAGAGCATTCCTCGAGTTTAGAATTATTTCTGCTTCTCGGTTTTTTGCTTTCAATACGTTCAACGTACAGGAAATAAATGCCGGGACCGAAAGAGATAAGCATCACTGCAAGGCCCGTGGCAATTCCTGTTGCAGTGAGATGACCAGCACAACAAACGTCCTTGTGTCTGACAATTATATGGCTGGGTACGGCAACGAGCAGCTCAAATATTGTCCCACGGAGCAGCCATTTCATCAGTCTGCGAATATAGCTGTGCGGATCGGCGTTGCGCGCAAAAGCACGGAATATGCAGGACCATACTATCCAGTTGACCAGAAGAAAAATAAGGGCAAGCAAGGGGACTATGCCAGCGATGGAATCATCTCCGAATATTGCCGCGGCAATCGACCATACAATACCCAGCACTACTATGGCAAATAAGGCCCCTGCCGCTATGGCGGTAAGCCACAGGCCCCTTTGAGGTTTCGGCCTCTGTTTTACAATCTTGACCGGGATTATCAACAGCAGCATCTGGCTAACAATGAGAATTGCACAGAATATCCAGAACGGCCAAAACTCACCATAAAGTATTAGGATAGAATCGTATACTTCCTTAAGGTCAAAGGCATCCGGATCACTAAGCCATAATACCATAAATAGTACGGCAGGTGTGAAAACAGCCGTCACCCACAGTGAATAAAGAAGAACCGTAACAAAGGGCCATCTTTTCCTCGCAAGCAATGATACCGCCGTCAGAACGACAATAATTGCCAGGATTGGTGCCCACTTAATCAGCATTTCCAAACGTTCCTCGCGAATAGTCGCATTTACCAGAGTTTCGAGGTCATACCATTGATTTTCAACCTTGAAGGGGCCGGCGATTTGTGCCGTCACGGTGAATGGTCCTTTTACATTTTCCGGCTCTCGCCACGAGAGCGAACACGTACCGCCTCATCCATATTCAAATGTGAGGGACTCTTGATATGAACTATCTTCGTTTTTGATTATTAATTTCGGCGGGTCCACCCTTGATTGATTTTTAGTAAGCTCAATTTCTTCTCCCAGTTGGCCTTTGAAGTAGTGCCGGAAATAGAATTCCGTATCTTCCTTTCTCACTGTCAGAGTAGAAATGATCGGCTCACCTACCGGTAACTTAGCCTCCACATTCTCAGCTATATAGAAGGTTTTCTTATTAACGATATCTTTTGTTTTGAGCTTCCAGACTGCTCCGTTTTTATCGGTGCGTTCAAGGGTCCAACTGTCAATGTAGTATCTCCCGGCCGGTATCCGGGCCGGTTCTTTTACGCCCACAATAGTGAATTTTTCATCTCTATTATTGCAGACAACCGCGTTTACATCCTCCTGGATTTTGACTGGGCCAGGTAATGGTTCAGTATTTTGCCGGGCAGCCACCGCAACGGTCATGACCAACACGAAAGTTATTGATAAACCG
This sequence comes from uncultured Pirellulales bacterium, assembly GCA_964530105.1. Taxonomy (GTDB): domain Bacteria; phylum Planctomycetota; class Phycisphaerae; order Sedimentisphaerales; family Anaerobacaceae; genus JAFGPJ01. The sequence continues at coordinate 4,874 of CAZHBL010000328.1, forward strand.
ATACTTTTTTTCATTCGAAATCCTCTGATATAAAGCATAATCGAAACCATATTGCTCATTTATTGCCTGCTTAACAGATGTCCCGGATATCTTCCGGAAAATCGCAAATGTATAACTATTAGGACTATTTAGTATTGATTGCCTGCGGATGGAATCTTTCTGACAAAATGTGATTTTTACAGAAAAATTATTGCACGATTTCATTCATCAGACTATGCTCTGTGCCGAGAAAAAATGGCATAGGAGTTCGAAATTGACTCAATGGGTAACCACTACGCAGCTTCTGGAGAACCTTAAGACAACGCATGATCAATCGGCATGGACTGAATTCTGTAGTCACTTTCAGCCTGTTATAATCCAATTTGCCAGGAAACTCGGTCTGTCGAGTATTGAGGCGGAAGATGCCGCCCAGGAGACAATGGCAACATTTTTCAAGGCTTTTAGAGATGGTAAGTACGATCCGGGCAAAGGGCGCCTGAGCAATTGGCTTTTCGGGATAGCCAAACGGGTGATACTCAATTTGAGGGGCCATCAACCGTTAGAGCAACTAATTGCGGACAAGGCAACGGGCACGTCATTTTGGGATATGGTGCAGGATGATCGCACCCTCGGTCGGACGTGGGAATTGGAATGGCAACAAATGGTCATGAAAAGATGCCTGGAGCAAGTTCGCCAGGAATTTGATCCGAAAGTCTTCGGAGCCTTCAGGCATTATGCTATAGATCAATTTTCCGTTGAGGAAGTCTGTCACAGGTTCGATATGTCCCGAAATGCGGTGTACATAGCTAAGAGTCGCGTTCTGTCTCGATTGCGTGAATTAAGGCAACGTTTTGAATGATACATCAAAATGATAATCAGATGAAATGTCCGCAGCAAGAGGTCATTGAACATTATATCCAGGGCCAGTTAGAAACAAAGACTCTTAGTGAGTTCGAAGCTCATTTACAGGCTTGCCAGGCTTGTCAAACCATTGTTGCCGAAGCCCGGGAGAATGAAAAACTTCTTGTAGAATTACGCACTTTTGAAAGAACAAGCTCGGAGCCACGTGAACTCGGCAAAAAGGAAATTTCCACAGTCGATCAGGCACAAACTCTTTTAGGGCAGCGGTATCGTGTAATCAGGAAAATTGGCGAAGGTGCCGCAGGACATGTCTTTCAGGTAGCTGATACGGTTTTGGATCGCCTGGTTGCTGTAAAGTTCCTTCGAAAAAAAATCTCCACGGACGACACGAACTCAAAACGATGGCATGAAGCTCGTCTGATGAGCCAGCTTAACCATCCCAGTGTAGCCCAGGTTTACGAAATAGGTGAAATCGAAGAACAGCGGTTTATTGTTATGGAATGGGTGGATGGCCTGCCCCTGACGGATGCCTGGAAGGAGCTGCCGTTACAGCAAAGATTGAACATTTATTTGAATGTATTGAATGCCGTCTCCGCAGCCCACGCACGCGGAATTATACACCGGGATATTAAACCCTCAAACATTCTCGTCAGCTCGGACCATAAACCCAAGGTCCTGGACTTTGGAATAGCCCTTGAAACACAATATTTGTCCGGCGTTAAACAGGATGTTTACCGCGGCACACCGACATACACAGCACCTGAACAGGTTACCAAACCTATAC